>JALZVN010000258.1 GCA_023299965.1 Saprospiraceae bacterium
TCTTGCATTTTATCTAACATTTGAATGGCTCCTCTCTCCCAATCAAATTCTTCAATATCGTCTAGTTGAACTTGAAAAGAAATCTCTCCATTTTTTATATCTACCAGCTTCTTTGCCATGAGCTGCACATCAAAAGCTTCGACAACGACACCATTACACCCTTTAAGCACTTCTTTTATTCCTCCTACATCAAAGGATACCACAGGTGTTTTATTCGCCAATGCATCCACTACTGAGAGAGACAAATTTTCAATTAATGAAGTATTCAAATACAAGTCATAGCCAATAAAACGCACTTCGTCTGCAAAACCCTTAAAATTGACAAAGTCAAAAGCCATTAATTTTTCCTTGATAGCATCTTCTTTTACCAATCCCAAAATGTCAATTTCTATGCCTTTATAGGCTCCATCTTTCAGTGCTTGAAACACTTCTATTGCTTTCGAATATTTTCGATGGTCTATATTACCAGCCATCAACACATTCATTTTACCCTTGTCTAATCTTTTTTGCGATCGTTTGGTAATCGCTTGAGACAAACCATTTCTAACAAGACTTACTTTAGAAGAATATTCTTGAATGAACGACATTTTATATTCCGTCACACTAAATACTTCTTCCGCATTCGCAAAAATCTCCCCGTACTTTCCTATAATTTCATCACCCTTTTCTTTTCCTTGCAGAGTGAAATTTTTCATTTCAGGCCAATTGTCATGGTAGACAAAAAAATACGGCATCTCACAATTTACCAATGGATATGCCATATGAAAATCTCCAAAACCTATTGTTTTTTCATCAGCGTGTCTCTTTATCAAGTTCATCATTTCTGAAGAACTAGTATAAGAAACAAATTTAGCTTTGCTCAAATTGTGCCTACCTTCGTTGGCACATATAACCACTACTTCCTTAAAAAACCTTTCAAAATATTCAGCAGACATGGCTGTAGCACTTGAACCTCCTGAAAAATTTAATCCAAAATTCTCAACGACTATCAATAAAGTCTTCTCTACAATATTTGAATATTGCTCTTTCATCCCAAACACACTACTGAGTGTTCACTAAATTGTCAAAACGTATGTATTCAACTATAGAAATACCAAATGACAAAACAATCAAAAAACTACCTATAGCCAATCCATACAGTCGAATATCGTGACCTACAAATAAGGCGACGATCAGTATTGTAAAAAATACACCCGCTATACTGGAGGCATATCTCTTCTTCGTTTCTATAAAATTTTCTTTCGGAAAAATTTCTATTCCTATCCTATACACATAGCGCAGAAAACCAGGAATAAGAATCCACATATCAATTTCTTTAAAGAGATAATAATAACAACACATCATCATCACGAATAAGGCATCCAGCTCCATATCGAAATACTGACCAAATACCGTAGAATGATTATATTTTCTAGCCAACCACCCATCGACTCCATCGAGACTCACAAATATCAACAAACCAAGACCCAACAGCCAAAAAGAAAGATTCGGCAAGTAAAACATCAAAGTCATCAATATCAAAAATCTTACTCCTGTCACCCAATTGGCATATCCACCAAATGGTTTGAGCTTCTCTAATGTATCTCTATTATTGAAAATAAAGAAACAAATGGAAGCTGCTGACCCCAGTAATAAATAAATTGTATTCTTATTAATTAGACACAATACTGCTGCCACTAAAATAATCCCTGCGTGGAATCTATTCCAGTTTGAAATCATATTTATGTCTTCAGTAATCTTCATTTCCTTCTATCCAGCATAGCCTGCCCATGCATCATGTGTTTCGCCCAATTGCACTTCGATTTTTCCATCAAAAAAGTCACTTGTTTTCTTTTTCACTTCATCATGAATGTGCTTGGCTATAAACTCCGTAGTAGTCAGTTGACCTTTGAATTGAGGCAATGCATCTAAATTCTGATAAGACAAGGGCTTCAGTACTTCCGCCAATATATCATGCGCTTTCCCTATATCTATCACCACATTAAATTCATTCATTGTTTTGGATTTAAATATCGCATCTACAACATAGGTAGCGCCATGAAGATTCTGAGCCGGGCCAAAAAATGGATTAGGCAAAGAATGGGCAATCATGACTGATTTTCTGATTTTTACGTTAAACATTTTCAATTATATTTTATCAACCAAATTAATCCATTTGGCATACTATTATTTCTCAAATCTTTAAACAACAGAGGCACCTCTTTTTTTGATACCACATTTGCTATCAACTCATCATAACTAGAATCTAGCAATAAGTCTGCAGCTATTTCTTTACGTTTTGTATAATCAATTTTATGACTCACTATGGGTGAAACTTTGCTTACTTGAGAAGATTTTATCGAAAGACGTTTATAGTGAAACGCTTCCCCAAGACTTAAACTTACCTTCTTAGTGCCATACCAACTCAGCTCTATCACCTTCCCTTCTTCATTTAAGTGATCAATACAATACTGCAATCCAGCCGAAGTACCTGTCGTATGAAATATGATATCATACCTTTTCTCTTCTTCTGCGTTCGCATTCCACCCCATGCTCTGCGCTTTATCTTTTCTCCAAGTATCTTTTTCTAACACGTCAACCTCCTTCTCTGCATAAAGTCTCAAGGTATTGGCCAACAAGCTACCAACATTTCCAAATCCACAAATAGCTATCGAACTCGTCTCTAAATATTCTGAATCCCAAATGGCATTAAGAACGGTTTCCATATTACTCACAAGTGGAATTTTGTGTGGCGCCAAACCGTTATTCAATTCAAAAAGAGCATCTTTTTTAAGAATGCATACATCCTGATGTGGATGCATATAGTGATAAACCTTTCCTTCATCAGACTGGCCTCCACAAGCGTACCCAAACTTTATAGGCAGAGAAAATGCTCCATCCATATAGGGCACTCCCATTATATTTTGCATGGACATTGGCACCTCACCTTTGGCCACCAAACGCTCTGTACCAGTACTGATCATTGAAAAGTGCGTTCTAAGCATCAAGCTATCTTGTGCAACCGTTTTCTCTAATATAGCATCTTGCCACTCAGAGGTTTCAGCATTTATATGCCACAATGCACTACCTAACACAATGTACTCGTTGACATTATTGCATTCCCCATTTGGGTATAAAAACAATGTTTAAGATGTTTACCTTCTTTGATCGTATCTATAGTAGGTAGCTCAATCATATTTTTACCGCTCCCTAGTAAAAGTGGAGTATGATGCAATTGCAAAACATCTACAGCTTCAGCTTCAAGAAAAGTACTGACTGTGGCAGGTCCGCCCTCGATGAGCAAAGATTTTACCCCTTTAGCTCTGATACCACGTAGTATACTTTTCACTTGAGATTTCTTATCCTCTCCTGTATATATGATAACATCGTCAAATGCACCTGGGGTATCCCTAGTTGCAAACTTCTCATGCCTTACCAAATATGTATCTACGTCACTCAGTTTTTTAAGCCTTTCAAAACACTCACTCTTATTGCTTAGGATAAATCTGGCAGGACTTTTACCACTCACTCTTCTGACATTCAATGATGGACTATCTGCTTGTACCGTTCCAGCGCCTACTAAGATGCCATCTAGTATAGCTCTAAGGCGATGTGCGTGATCAAGATTTTGATCGTTTCCTATCCATTTAGAATCTCCGCTAAGTGTTGATATTTTACCATCTAGACTTATGGCCATGTGCACCATAGTAAAAGGGACATCTCGGGTGTTGGTTTGAGACGCTAATTTCAATGCCCAGTAATTTCTAAATATATCTAATTTTCGAGAAGAAACATCTTCGTGATATACAAGATTCAATGAACTAAATGGCAACTTCTCTTTTCGATATTGAATACCTAGTTTTTCTAACTCGGGAGCATCATTTCTCACGATAGAACAAATGGTATTCTTATTGTTAAGATAGTTCAAGCAATTATGTTGTTGGAATTTAGCACCATCATAGCTCCATGCCTTCATCTCTGAGTCACTCAAAGAAGTAGAAGCATCATCCGCAAAATAATTCCAGAATTGCTCGTTTATGTTCATATCATTTCTAGAAAATGCCCAAAAAATTCCTTTTTAGTTTTTAGATAAGATTCGTTAGTCTTGTTAGGAGCTATCTCTATCGGTATTCGTTTTTCTACTACTATTTTTTCATTCTGAAAGGCATTTACTTTTTCAGGATTATTGGTAAGTAGATTTATTTTCTTAACGTTCATATCGTTAAGTATAGTAATCGCGTCGGTATACTTGCGTTCGTCATATCCAAAACCTAAACGCTTGTTCGCTTCTGCTGTGTCATAACCGTGATCTTGTTCCACATAAGCTTTTATTTTATTGATAATGCCTATTCCACGTCCTTCTTGTCTCAAATAAATAAGTATACCACCTTTCCTAGCAACATATTTTAAGGCAAATTCTAGTTGCTGTCCGCATTCACATCGTTTAGATTTAAATAAGTCTCCTGTGATACATTCACTATGTATCCGCACATTTGGAGTACCCAATTTGTCGATATTTTTAGAACTAATTACCAAATGTGGCATTGGATCATTGACATCTTGACTAAAAGCAGTCAAATTAAATAAACCATAAGAGGTTTTGAGTGAAACGCTTGCTTGCTTCTTTATCATATGTAACATAATATATTGACCAAATTACCTAATTAATTACATATCGCTTTGATTTAAGTTCAAAATATTAAGTCATGGTCCTATACATTGCACACAATGTATTAAAAACCAATCTATTCCCGCATTTATAAACTTTATTTCTTTTTAGATGTAAAGCAGGTTCATTACTGCATCAGTATACCGTATGCATGACTATATATAGTTGTCACTCCACTACTATCTCGTTGAAAAAAAGGGAAGGCTAGCGCTCTCTTTTGAGTACCTACCAAAAAACTATATTTCCTTGCGTGCGTTTTAATTCTCATTTACTAGCCACGTTTAAAAAAATCAAATCCTAGTCACCTTCTTCACTTCCCATGGTTTCCAACTAAAAGGGATAGCGCTTCTCAGACCTTAGCCTATACAATCTCTAGTGTAGAAACACTTCTCCTTCATCTTTGAAGGACTTAAACTCAATAGGATTGCCAGAGTAGTCTAAAACAAACATAGTCCATTGCTCTCCAGTCTGATCAAGATATCTAACCTGAGGTTTAACTATAAATTCAATCTTTGCTTTTTCTAGTCTATCACGCGCATCCTTAAATTGAGACTCATTAAGTAAACAACCAAAATGTGGAATAGGTACAGCTACACCATCGACC
>JALZVN010000259.1 GCA_023299965.1 Saprospiraceae bacterium
GCTAGCCTTTACAGAGATAGCAGACTTTCTTGCTAAAGTTCTTACTTTCTTATTCAGCTTTGATTTGTAGGTCCTTGGTTTTGGTCCAAAGATTCTACCTCCACCTCTAAATATTGGCGACTTAATATCACCTGCTCTAGCAGTACCTGTTCCCTTCTGCTTCTTGATCTTTCTTCTTGATCCAGCAACTTCACCTCTCTCCTTAGACTTACTAGTCCCTTGTCTTTTGTTGGCAAGGTGTTGCTTAACATCAAGATAAATGGCATGCTCATTGGCTTCAACACCAAAGATGTTATCTGGTAAGTCAACTGATCTTCCAGTTTTGTTACCTTTTATGTCTACTACATCAATTTTCATAATTGATTATTTTTCAATTCTTACAAATGCTCCCTTATGACCAGGAAGTGCACCTTTAATCAAAATCAAATTCTTATCTGGAAATATTTTTATTACTTCTAGATTTTGAACTTTTATTTTAGTGTTACCCATACGACCACCCATTCTCATTCCTTTGAAAACTTTCGCAGGATAAGAAGCTGCACCAATAGAACCTGGGGCTCTTTGTCTGTTGTGCTGACCGTGTGTTGCATCGTTTACACCTTTAAAGTTATATCTCTTAACAACACCTTGAAAACCTTTTCCTTTTGATGAACCAGATACACTCACTTTATCACCTTCAGCGAAAACTTCGCCAACAGTAAGTAAGTCACCTAACCCTTTTGGTCCAAGCTCTCCTTCTTCCGGAGCTATCAATGCATCCACATTGAAGTCCCTAAACTCTGAAATCTTACGCTTAGGAGCAGTACCTGCCTTCTCTAAGTGTTTGATCATAGCTTTAGAAGTATTTTTTGCTTTCGCTTCACCGAAACCAATTTGCAAAGCATTGTAACCATCTGTATCCGTTGTCTTTACTTGTGTAATAACACAAGGTCCAACTTCCACGACTGTACAAGCAATGTTTTTCCCAGCTTTATTGAAAACGCTGGTCATACCAATTTTCTGTCCGATTAATCCATTCACAATGAATCAAATTTTATAGTAAGCAATCCACAAAAGGTGAATACTCTGTTTCAAAAAAATGCCGATAAAAATACCCTGTAAATCAGGTGTGCTTAGGTAAGTTTGACTTGAATGTCAACTCCACTAGGCAGCTCCAACTTAGAAAGCGCGTCTACGGTCTTTTGCGTAGGTGTATAAATTTCAATAAGACGTTTATGTGTGCGCAGCTGAAACTGTTCTCTAGACTTTTTGTTCACGTGTGGTGAACGCAATACAGTGAAGATTTTCTTTTCAGTGGGCAGCGGAATGGGTCCTGTTATTACAGCACCACTAGTACGTACAGTTTTAACAATTTTCTCAGTAGACTTATCTACTAAATTGTGATCGTACGAACGTAGTTTGATTCTTATTTTCTGATTCATATCCCTGATATAATTTCCAATATTCTATTTAAAAAATCTATTGGGCTGCAAAGATACACTTTACCGCCCAATAGTCAAAGTATTATTAATTTATTTTAAACATTTGCAGCTCCTTTCGCCTTAGCGATAACATCCTCAGAAACACTCTTCGGTGCAGGTGCGTAATGTGAAAATTCCATTGTTGAATTAGCTCTTCCAGAGGTAATAGTTCTCAAAGAAGTTACATAACCAAACATTTCCGCTAAAGGAACATCAGCTTGTACAGCAACAACATTTCCTGTACGGACCTCTTGTGATTTAGGAAGTCCTCTTCTTCGGTTAAGGTCACCAATAACACTACCTAAGTATTCTTCTGGAGAAACAACCTCTAACTTCATGATAGGCTCCATTAGTACTGGCTTTGTTTTAGGAGCAGCGGCTCTAAAGCCCTCCTTAGCACAAAGTTCGAAGGCTATAGGCTTTGAATCTACTGCGTGAATCTTACCATCATTTACAGTAACTTTCATACTCTCGATGTTGTATCCTGCAATAATTCCATTATCCATCATTTGTAAGAATCCCTTAACTATTGATGGGTGAAATTCTTTAGGAATTGATCCCCCAACAATTTTGTTTACAAACTGAAGTTTCACCTTTCCAGACTTAAAGTCTTCGCTATCAAGAAATTCTTGATCAGCAGGCCCTAGTTCGAATTCCATTTCAGCAAACAAACCAGATCCACCAGATTGCTTCTTCAATCTTTCTCTGTGCTCAACAGTTTCATTCAATGCCTCTTTATAAGATACTTGCGGTTGTCCTTGGTTACATTCAACGTTGAATTCACGCTTAAGTCTATCAATGATAATTTCTAAGTGAAGCTCTCCCATACCGCTAATAACAGTCTGGTTAGTTTCTTCATCAAAGTGTACTTTGAATGTAGGATCCTCTTCAGCTAATTTTGCTAAAGACATACCTAGTTTATCTACATCCTTTTGAGTCTTAGGTTCGATTGCGATACCGATAACTGGGTCTGGGAAAGTAATGTTCTCAAGAACAATAGGATGCTTTTCATCACAGATAGTATCTCCCGTTCTCAAATCTTTAAATCCTACACCTGCAGCAATATCTCCAGCCTCAACACGCTGAATAGGCTTTTGCTTATTGGCATGCATCTGGTAAATTCTAGAAATTCTTTCCTTATTTCCAGATCTTGTATTTAATACATAAGAACCTGCGTCTAAAGCACCAGAATATACTCTAAAGAAGCACAGTCGTCCAACGAATGGATCTGTAGCAATCTTAAAAGCAAGTGCTGTAAATGGCTCATCTACATTAGGCTTTCTTTTTACTTCCTCATCTGTTTTAGGATTGATTCCAATAACAGCCTCCAAATCTAGAGGAGAAGGTAAGTAAGCACACACTGCATCTAGCAATATTTGTACACCTTTATTTTTAAATGCAGATCCGCACATCATAGGAGTTATCTTCATATCGATAACAGCCGCACGGATAGCAGCAATCATTTCTTCTTCAGTAATAGAGTTTGGATCTTCAAAAAACTTTTCTAGAAGTGCATCATCGTACTCAGCTACCTCTTCAATTAATTTACCTCTATGTTCATTAACAAGATCCTTAATATCTTCTGGGATATCAATCTCTGTAAAGGTCATTCCAGCATCATCATTTTCCCAAACAATAGCCTTATTTGTAATTAAATCAACAACTCCTCTGAATGTTTCTTCTGCCCCGATTGGTACTTGTAATGCTACTGCATTAGCCCCCAACTTATCTCTTACATCTTTAACAACATCAAAAAAGTTTGCTCCAGAGCGATCCATTTTATTTACAAAACCAATTCTTGGTACCTTATATTTATTAGCTTGACGCCATACCGTTTCAGATTGTGGCTCAACGCCAGATACTGCACAAAACAAGGCAACAACACCATCTAGTACTCTAAGAGAACGTTCTACCTCTACAGTAAAATCAACGTGACCTGGAGTATCGATAATATTAATAGGAAAATCTTGATCTTTCCACTTCCAAGAAGTCTTGGTAGCAGCTGACGTAATAGTAATTCCTCTTTCTTGTTCCTGCTCCATCCAATCCATGGTAGCAGCTCCATCATGCACTTCACCAATCTTATGACTGATACCAGTGTAGTATAATACTCTCTCAGTAGTAGTAGTCTTACCTGCATCAATGTGAGCAGCGATACCTATGTTACGAGTAAATTTTAAATCTATTGACATAGCGATTTAATTATGATATTATTAATGTATTCTTCTGTTAAACGTACGTGAAGGAGCAGTAAGAGTTATATTATACTCTAAAGTGCGCAAATGCTCTGTTAGATTCCGCCATCTTGTGCGTCTCTTCCTTTTTCTTCACTGCAGCTCCTTCATTCTTACTAGCTGCGATCAACTCTGCAGATAATTTTTCAGCAAATCCTTTTCCTGATCTCTGGCGAGCAAATCTGATGACCCATTTCATTCCTATTGAAATCTTACGAGCACCTCTAATCTCTGTAGGAATCTGAAATGTAGCTCCTCCAATTCTTCTACTTCTAACTTCTACTTGTGGAATCACATTATTCAAACCATCTTTCCAGATCTTGTGAGGATTTTCCTTTGTCTTTTCTTCTATAATATCCATAGCATTATAAAATACCTCAAAAGCAGTACTTTTCTTTCCAGACAACATCATGTTGTTCACAAACTGTGTCACCATTATATCACCGAACCTAGGGTCTGGCTTAACGATTCTTAATTTTGGCTTTCTTTTACGCATATTCTATATTATTGATAGGATACTAAATTGATATCAAAAAGTTAATAATTTCTATTTCTTAGGACGCTTTGCTCCGTACTTACTACGTGATTGAGTTCTATCTGCAACACCTGCCGTATCTAATGCTCCTCTCACGATAGTATATCGTACACCAGGTAAATCCTTTACTCTACCTCCTCTTACCAGTACAATAGAGTGCTCTTGCAAATTGTGCCCTTCACCCGGTATATAGCAAATCACCTCAAATCCATTCGTCAATCTAACTTTAGCTACTTTACGAAGTGCTGAATTAGGCTTCTTAGGAGTTGTCGTATAAACTCTAGTGCATACTCCTCTTTTTTGAGGTGAGCTTTCCAAAGCTTTAGACTTACTCTTGGTAATAATTTGTTTTCTACCTTTACGAACAAGTTGATTAATAGTAGGCATATACCTTATTTGTTTAATTTACCCCGCACAATATTAATTAAATGCTTGGCTGTTAATTGATTATACTAAATAATTTCACCCTTTCTTAAAAGGGAACGCAAATGTACGACTATATTTCCATAAAAACAACAGAAAAAAGCCCGTTTCATAGGGCTTTCAATCATTCTCACCCAACAAGATAAAGATAAAAGCTCCTATGGATATCAATTCTATCAAAATTGTAAATGCTCAAGAATCTGACTTGCCCGAAATTTTTGAATTGGTAAAGCAACTCGCTTTATACGAGAAAGAACCGGAGTCTGTAACGACTTCCATTGCAGAATACCAAAAATGCTTCCGAGAAGGGGTTTTTGAAGTAATCTTAGCCAAATACAATGAAGATACAATCGGAATGGCCCTTTTTTACACTACTTTCTCTACTTGGAAGGGTCGAATGATCTATTTGGAAGACTTTATTGTCAAAGAGTCCTACAGAGGACAAGGTGTGGGCGACCTTATCTTCGATCACTTTATAGATATATCAAAGGCAAAAGACGCCAAGCTAGTCAAATGGCAAGTGCTAGACTGGAATACACCAGCGATAAAGTTCTACCACAAGAAAAATGCTACCATAGAAAAAGAATGGTGGAATGGTAAGATCATATTTTAAATCCTAATCTAGAATAAAAAGCTGCAAATCATAACTTTACCGTGTGAAGGATAGTATGCAGCCGACGACAAGGAGGAGTGTAGGGGAATTCAAAAAGGCAATTCCAGAATTAGCAAAACCCCCTTATAGTTGCGATCTACATGTATTGGATCAAGATACCCCTATACCGAAACGAAGTGGAGTGCAGGATAGCCTGACCCAAAGCGACACCTTTTCGGTGGAGTGCAGGGACACACCCAAACGCTGTTTAGAATAACACAAAGTCCTCTAGAAAGCACTTTATCGTGGTCAAATGATACCCATCTATGTACTTTTACTTTACTTGTTTGGATATATGTAGACAATGTACTAAATTTACAATAACCCAAAAGAAATAGTGTTTCATAGTGTGAGGGGTGACCTAATTTAATATTTGGTTGCTCCTTTTTTATTTGGACCTTTCTATGATGTAAATGGCAAGATCCTGGAGTGCTTTTTTACCTTCCGCAAATGGGGCATTGACCTTATTTAATGCAGCGAGTGCTTTAGCTAAATAGTCCTCTTTCATCAATGTTATCTTCTCTTTTGTGTGACAGGAATCCATCATTGCAATTACCTTAGGTAGCTTCTCCTTTATATCGAGGTCGCTTTCGTACAACGACAGGAAGTCCGACTCTAACTCTCCAAGATGCTCCAATGCCTTTAGATAAAGTATAGTCTTTTTATTTTGCTGAATATCTCCGCCTATCATTTTGCCTACACTTGCCTGCTCTCCATAGGTATCAAGCAAATCATCTTGGATTTGAAAGGACATTCCGATATTGATTCCAAAATCATAAAGATGCTCGGCATCAGCTGTAGATGCCCCAGCCAGTATGGCACCTATCTGCAAAGCAGAAGCCAGTAAAACAGCAGTTTTAAGCTTAATCATCAACAAATAGTCTTCGATAGATACATCATCTCTAGTCTCAAAGTCGATATCGTATTGTTGGCCTTCACAAACTTCCTTAGCAGTTTGTGTAAAGAGGGATAAGATTTGAAAACGCTTGTCAGCGTCTTTAATCTTCAGGAACTCCTCATAAACTAGTATTTGCATTGCATCTCCTGACAGTATCCCACTATTGATGTTGTATTTGCTATGCACACTTGGCTTTCCACGTCTGGTATCTGCCTCATCCATAATGTCATCATGGACCAATGAGAAATTGTGAAAAAGTTCGATTGCATAGGCGCTTTGCTTAACAATCTCGGTGGTTTGAGAATCGAAAAGTCCATGAGCCATCATTAGAAAAGTAGCTCTGATATGCTTTCCACCCAGGTTCATAATATAATTCACTGGCTCATACAATCCGCGTGGTTCCTTCGTGATCTGTCGCGATACTAAATAGTCATTGTAGGCCTCACGAGCCTTCGAAAAATCTAACATTAAAAATACTTTGACGCTAAGATAAAAAGCTTTGCATCCTTAGAGTAGAATACCTAAATTTAGGCATCATATTTGAATATATTTAATATGTGCTATGCATAAGCTGTATTAAATAGGCTGAGCATAACGAGTGATTTAGAAATTTAAAGCCCTTCGGAAAAAATGCTCAATAACAAACCCAACATATTACTTGTAGATAAGAACACAGATGATATTGCTAGACTACAAAAGCAAATTAAAGCTACATTTCCCAAAAGTGAGCTATTTATAGCAAATGCATATTTTGAAGGGATCAACTATTCTAACTCAGAACAAATTGATTTAGCTTTTATCAATTTAATGTTGCCAGACTCTTCAGGGTTTAAGACACTAACAACATTTATCGAGGCGCAACCGAATATTCCCGTAATAGTCATCACCGAAAAGTCAAACGAGATACTTGGTAATCAAGCAATCAAAGCTGGTGCACAAGATTTTTTGGTCAAAAATGAGATAGACCATAAGACGATTGGGAGGTCTATTCGCTATGCCATACAAAGACACTCCAGTAAGCTAAAATTCAAAAATATAAGTATTGATCTTTCTAGGACGCAAAAGAGGTTTCTAGAGGCGCAGAAGATGGGTAAATTTGGATGCTGGGAAATGGATATCGTATCTCATAAGATGATTTGGTCTGATGAGGTCTTCAACTTATTCGGTTTTCAGAAGCAGAGCTTCCAACCTACGATGTCCGAATATCTCAATTATGTGCATCCAGATGACAAGAATAAGGTCGAAGATTTCTTTGATAATATCTCAAAATCCAATGAGACTCAAAACCTTGAGCATAGGATTGTCACAGAAGGAAGAAACATAAAATACATTTCTATTCAATCAAGGCTTATCCTTGAGGAGCAAACCAATAAGCTAATCGTAGTTGGTGCTTTACAAGACATCACTGCGCGAAAGCTCAATGAAAAGCTAATGATCGAAAAGAATCTGTCCCGTGGCATGCTCAATGTAAAAGAGCAAATGCTAACAGATATTGGATTTCAGATACGTACTCCCCTTTCATCCATTACTAATCTACTTTTCTTACTTGAAAATATCCCTTCTAGTCCCAAGCAGACAGAATTGGTATCTGGGCTGAAGAACTCCTTTGATGAGCTTTTTGGAGCAGTTAACAACTTGCTTAACTACTCAATAGTAGGTCAAGAAGATATGAATGATGTAGAAGAAGAGTTTAGACTGGAGGAGTTTATCGCAGCTTTTCAAAGAATGATTAGTCTTAAAGCGGGAACAAATAAAATGGATGTCACCTTCGATATTTCAGAAAGCATCCCAGCGAAGGTGCTTACTTATCCTAAGAAAGTGACACAACTATTCTATAATATTGCCAATCTCGCTTTCAACAATGATGAAGCTGTTGCAAAAATAGAGGTAAAAGCAGGTATGTCTGCAACGGAACCCGATAGTCAGTTTGAATTGACCCTAAATGGGTATCAGCCTGATTTTTTCAATCCAGAAATCGTAGAACTACTAAAAGATGAGAATTATAAGAAGATTCTCGACAATGTAGAAAACACACAAAATCACCATCTGCTAAATGTATCTATACTCAATAAGATCATCAAGCAAATCAAGGGAGACCTTGTCATAGATATAGAGAATAAGAGTGTCAAAATGTGCCTACCAGTGCAACTGGTAAAAACAGTAGCTTACGACGCCAACGCTCAAGCTCCTCTGTCTTCTTTAAGCGTTTTATTGGTAGAGGATCACTTCCTCAATCAAATTGCAACCAAGAAAATATTGACGACTTGGTCAGAGCACGTCACTGTAGATATAGCTGAAAATGGACTCGTAGGACTAGAGAAGTTTAGAGAGCATGGGTATGATCTTGTACTCATGGATATCCAAATGCCTGTGATGAACGGTATAGAGTCTGCTACTAAGATTAGAGAATTAAGTGAAGTCCCTATTATCGCACTTACAGCCAATGCAACTTCCCAAGAAGAGACACGATGCAAGAGCGTCGGTATGAATGACTACTTGACTAAACCATTTAAGCCAGAAGAGTTGCATTCTAAGATTATGGGACTGCTACTCAGTGGACAACAAGGAGCGTAAGCTTAGGCTAAAATAATTTAAAGGCACCTCTATTACACCCATTCATTGGTTAATAGAGGTGTTCTACAATAAATTAGGATTATTATAAATCCTGAATGCCCCTTATCTTGTTATCCATTTGAAGAAAATCAATACATGGGTATTATAGAAAAAGACATCATCATTATAGGAGCTGGTCCGTCAGGGCTAGTATGTGCAATAGAAGCCGCTAAGCAGAATCTAGATTTGCTTGTTTTGGAAAAAGGATTGCTCGTCAATAGCATTTATAACTTCCCTACTAACATGACCTTTTTCTCCACTTCGGAGGTACTAGAAATCGGAAATATTCCTTTCATATCTCATAGTGATAAACCCAGTCGCAAAGAGGCACTAGAGTACTATCGCAGAGTATCTACTGCGTATAATCTGGATATCAGATATAGACAGACAGTGAAGTCTGTAGAAAAGAAGCACTTCAAATTTGAGATAAAGACCCAAGATCAAACCTATCATTGCCAATATGTGATCGTCGCCACTGGATACTACGACACCCCCAATTTGCTAAAAGTAAACGGGGAAGACTTACCAAAGGTAAAGCACTATTACGATGATGCTCATCCTTATATTGGTCAAAATGTTGCCGTTGTTGGCGCAGCCAATTCTGCTTGCGATGTAGCACTAGAGACCTATTACAAGGGCGCGCACGTCACCATGGTCATCAAAGATGATAGCATCTATGAGAAAGTAAAATATTGGATAAAACCCAATATCGAGAATAGAATAAAAGAAGGCAGTATCAAAGCAATATTCAAAAGTCAAATCAAGGAAATATACTCGGACAGAATCTTGGTAGACACACCAGATGGAGAACAAGAGATAGCCAACGACTACGTGTTAGCTATGACTGGGTACCGACCTGATTACAAATTTCTAAAGCATATCGGCATCACTCTAGATCCCGAAGATCATGTGCCCGTATTTGACGAGCAAACCCTGGAATCCAACATAAAGCAGCTGTATATAGCAGGAGTAATTCTGGCAGGAGACAATACTAGCAAGTTGTTTATCGAAAACACAAGGCATCACGGCAAACAAATTATCACGGATATCAAGCAAAAAATATCCGCGAACTATGCTTAAGATTGCCTATTCCCCTATTTACAAGTATAGCCTTCCTGAAGGGCATAGATTTCCAATGATAAAGTATGAGTTACTCCCAGAGCAATTGCTGTATGAAGGTACTATAGAAGAGGATAGCTTTTTTCATCCTGAAGCGCTCACAGAGTCCGTCATCCTTGATACTCATGACAAAACCTACTGGCAAAAACTCAAAGATCTGAGCTTGACTGCCAAAGAGATTCGCAAGATTGGATTCCCACTTTCAGAGACCTTGATCACACGAGGCACGCATATATCACAAGGCACGATCGACTGCGCATTATATGCACAGCAGTATGGCGTAGCATTAAATATTGCCGGAGGTACACATCACGCCTTTGCAGACAGAGGGGAAGGATTTTGCCTACTTAACGATATTGGAATTGCGAGCAACTATTTACTTAGACAAGGACTTGCCAGACAGATCTTAGTGGTGGACCTTGACGTGCATCAGGGCAATGGGACAGCCAAAATATTTGAGCACGAACCGCGCGTATTCACATTTAGTATGCATGGAGCCAAGAACTACCCTACCAAAAAAGAAACCAGCGACTTGGACATAGGACTACCAGACAAATCTGAGGATGCACTCTTTCTCAAGACCTTGTACGAGACCTTGCCGCGACTTATAGATGAGGTTCAGCCGGACTTTATTTTTTATTTATCTGGCGTTGACATTTTAGCAACCGACAAATTGGGCAGACTGAGTATGACCATCCAAGGTTGTAAGCAAAGAGATCGGTTCGTTTTTGAGACCTGTCATCGACATCAGATCCCTGTAGCCGTGAGCATGGGAGGTGGATATTCAGAGCGCCTCTCAGACATCGTGGAAGCACACGCCAATACCTTTCGGGTAGCACAAGATATTTACTTTTAGCACAATCTATATTGGGGGGCTTTCTTTTGAAGTATTCATTTTTGGGGGCCATCCTGATGCGCCTTAGATATCTTTTCGTCTGGAAGAAATCGAATCCTACAGCCTGTACTTTCTATATGTAAAGGTATACAAATTCGGCTATCAGGGTCGCTACGTTCTCGGGCTGCGCTGACGCTCCGGTCCTGGTCTATGCTACTCCCCATGCTATACACTAGCCCATGACTTCCCCTTCACATCGCTTGTCCAAAAAAAGCTTGAAAGTACTCCGCATATTAGGTAGTCCCAAATTTTAGAATAAGCCTAAACAGGGTTGGCGCCTCCATATATTGTACTAACTTTGCCAGACGATCTTTTAGTCGATAAAAAGCAAACATTGTCCAGTACTTTTTCACCATCATCTATCCCAACGTATGCGCAAGTTTTATTGCCCATAGCTATATCACAGTATTATACCTATAGCATACCAAGTGAGATGGCGACCTCCCTTCAGATAGGTATGCGAGTGGAAGTTCAGTTTGGAAAATCAAAATTATACACTGGTATTATAGCAGGATTTGTAGATCAAATCAACGCTAAGGTAAAGCCCAAGCCTATTCTTAGTATACTAGATATGGCTCCAATCCTTACAGAGAAACAGTTACGGCTATGGGGATGGATAGCTAAGTACTATGCCTGTACCATTGGTGAAGTGATGAATGCTGCTCTACCCGGCAAACTCAAGCTAAATAGTGATTCCAAGGTCTACCTCTCCCCTACTTTTGACCACAATATGCAAGGCTTATCGGATAAAGAATTTATGATTATTGAAGCTTTGATCATACAGAAAGAAATCAGCATGTCTGATATACAAGGCATACTAGGGCAAAAATCTATTACCCGCTTGATCAATAAACTTATTGAGAAACGTCTCATCTTTGTACGCCAAATTTTGAAGACGAAATACAAACCGAAGATTATAGACTGTGTGCGTTTTACTACAGTGTATCAAGAAAATCCAGAGCTACTCAATGAAGCTTTTGAATTAACAGCAAAATCAGAAAAACAAACCAATGCCCTGCTCGCCTTTGTACAGATCCAAAAGGCAAATAAGTATGTCCGAAAAACAGATCTATATCGCAAGGCAAATATTGATATTTCAGTGATCAAGGCGATGGTCAAAAAAGAGATTTTCGAAGTATACTCTAGGACCGTCAGTCGCATCAAGATCGAAGAGGTAGAGATAGACGACTTGCCTCCACTGACAGATCAGCAAGCAGCTGTAATGCCCATCATAAGATCTTCTTTTACGGAAAATAAGCCGATCCTTCTACATGGTGTCACGGGTAGTGGCAAGACGAGAGTGTATGTAGAATGTATGAGAGAGATATTAGAGCAGGGAGGGCAAGCACTATATCTATTGCCTGAGATCGCTTTGACTACTCAGATCATCAATCGCCTCAAGAAGTTATTTGGGAACGACATCATGGTGTATCACTCCAAGATGAATGATGACCAAAGAGTAGAAATATTCGAAGCTGCTCGAAAGGATGGTAAGCTATTTTTAGGGGCACGTTCTAGTATCTTCTTACCATTCAGGCAACTAGATTTAATAATAGTAGACGAGGAACATGATCCTTCCTTCAAACAAAATGAACCTGCTCCGCGATATAATGCCCGGGATACAGCTATTTATATGTCTAAATTGTATGAGTCCAAAATCATACTCGGGACGGCAAGCCCTTCTATAGAAACCTATAGCAATGCACTTGCTGGAAAATACAATCTTGCAGAATTGACAGAGCGTTTTGCAGGTCTTGCCATGCCGGAGATAGTGATCGTAGATAAGAAGAAAGAAATAGCGCAAAACAAAATCAAAGGACAATTCACATCAGTCCTTATAGAAGAAATCCAAAACGCTTTGGATAAAAAGGAGCAGGTCATCCTGTTTCAAAATAGACGTGGCTATGCGCCGACTATTTCCTGCGATGTTTGTGCTTGGAAAATGGAATGTACCAACTGCGATGTGAGTCTGACCTACCACAAGTATACCCATAAGATGCATTGCCATTATTGCGCTTCTCGATACACATTGGTAGAGTCCTGCCCAGCTTGTGGAAATAAACACCTCCAAGAAAAAGGATACGGTACTGCCAAAATAGAAGACGAAATCATTTCCTTCTTCCCCTCAGCTAAGGTAGCTAGAATGGACTTTGACACCGTGAATACGCGTGCCGCCTACGAAGATCTACTCATGGACTTCGAAGATCGTCAGATAGATATTCTAATCGGCACTCAGATGATCACTAAGGGACTTGATTTTGACAACGTTAGTGTGGTTGGGGTTCTCAATGCGGATCAGCAGTTTTCTTTTCCAAATTTCAGATCCACAGAACGTGGTTTTCAACTCATCTTACAAGTGAGTGGTAGAGCTGGACGTAAGAACAAGCAAGGTAAAGTAATCATCCAAACCTTTGACCCAACGCACCCAGTGCTCCAAGACATACTAGCGTATGACTATAAGCACTTCTACAATAGAGAAATCTATGAACGAAAGGAATCATCCTACCCTCCAGTCTCTAGAATGATCAAGGTGACACTGAAACACAAGAAGATTCCAAATCTGCAAGATGCTACTCTATTTTTTGAGCATTTGATCAGACCCACATTGGGGGAGCGACTCAATGGACCGGCCTCCCCGTATGTAGGTCGTATTCGCAATTATTATTTGATGGATTTTTGGATCAAATTGGAAAATACTGCTGCAGTTTTAAAAAGCACTAAGCAACTCCTTCTTAGCTCAGCAGCTCAAGTCAAGGCCAGTCCAGGAGCTTCCCAATTGAGGGTTGTCATAGACGTAGATCCTTACTAATACCAATTTAACTATAAAAATTACGCACATATTTAGATGCAAATGACTGACCTGCCTGCAGTAGGCAGGTCTCTGCGCCTGCCTACCGGTATAGGCAGAAAAGAATGCTCCTGATAACTAAGACTATCGTACAGAGATCTTATACCATTTGAAGTTTAAAATGACGCATATATTTTGATAAAAACAATCCACCTGCCTGCGGTAGGCAGGTCTCTTCGTTAAATCCCGATAGCTATCGGGACCTAATAGCTAAGGCTATTATTGCGCTTTTCGCCTTGACCTTGATCATTTCTATCTAAAATCTTGCACGCCATTTTATACTACAAATGGTATTACATGCTGTCTCCAGTTTTCTACAGTTCCCTTCCTATATTGATCCGCCGAATCAATATTGCTGCGCAGCCGGCGACCACCTTGATCTCAACCATTTTTATTCTAAATTTTTTGCGCAATTTTATAATACAATTGGTATAACAAAAAGCAAGGCCTTGCATTACAACACATCTTACCTTAAATTTGAGTAACTTATTTTAAAGATAACACTACACATGAAATATTTAACTAAATCGTTACTTGCTACATTTCTATGCTTTAGTCTATTTTTTTCCTGCGGAGGAGATGCCTCTGTAGACTCTATGACGTCAAAATCTGAGACAAAAACTATTGTCAAAGGTGGAAAAGACTTAAGAAATCCAGTTGACACACTTTCTAAAGCAGATAAATTAGCCCGTATGAATAAGGCTAATAGCGCTAATCATGCTGATCCTACTGTAACAGAAAATGATATAAAAGTAAAAGCTATTAAAAAAGAACTTTTAACAAAAACCAGAAAAATCGGACAAGGGCAAGCAGAACAAACTTCAAGACTGAGAAAAGAGAAGTTTGAAAGAGAAAAAAATACGCCGATAACAAGCGAGCAAAAAAATGTGGCTAATAGAATTTGCGAATGTCTTGAAAAAGAACCTTTATTCGCAAAATTAAAGAGCACTAAAACACACCAAGCATTATTTAAAATAGCTGGGGAAAACAGTGATAAAACTGTTCAAGCTATGCAAAATTGTTATACCGTCAATATGGTTCCTGCTGTAGCAAATATGGGTGATGATGGATTTATATTTGCTCTAAAGGCTCGTAATTACTTAAATAAAAACTGTATAAAAGGCTCAGATAAATTTTGGCTAAACATCGGATCTTATCTTGCTAGAAAAAACAAACCTGTAGATATAGAAATGGATATGACTAAAAAACAATAAATCAATCAATATCCAAATACAGGATTATCAAAAAAAAGCCAATAGCGGATCCGCTATTGGCTTTTTTTGATGACATCCATTTTCTTCAATACCTCACTCTCCAGTAAGGATTCTTCTTACCAGCTATCGTCTGGTCTATGTACTTCTTGACAATAGCATCATGGGCTGCTCTTTCAATTTTTTTCCCTTTTATCTTCTTCGGGTAAGGCAATTTGACCTCTTCTACTTCTAAGGCAACCTTAGTAGCGGTTATGACTGCATCTTGATTATTGATATCAATCTCGAGAATCATTCCAGGCAATCCACCATAGCCTTCTGGACCACCTGACATCGGAATCAAGTCAGTAAACCAAGCATGAATCGTTTGACCTTTGATTGCGTTTTTTGTTTCCGCTTTCATACAGAGGTATCCTTCAATCTCTTTAATCTCGTTGAGGATTTTCCATCTCGTTCTAGGCAGGTCTTCTTTGATATGATATACTTTCCCCAATGTCTCGATAAGATCTTCTTGTGACTTTTCCTTGTAGTTTCTCATCAATAAGAATTGAGACTGCTTCCAAGAATACCCACCAGAAGCGTCTTCTGCTTTTTTCCTATAGACAGACTTGTTGTCTTTAAAGAATAACTCGTAATCTGTCCCCTCACTAGCATAGTTCCCCCAAGTCAAAGAACTCCTATCTACATCCTCTTGAGTGATGTGAGGAAGCTTAGACATGATAGAAATATAATCCTGTTTTCTATTGAAAGTGATGACTCCTTCAGCTTTTTGCTGCGCTTCGATGTACGTAGTCATCAAAAGTATCATAATGAATCCGATAACAAATCTCATATGCTTAATTATAGTTTTTAGAGTACCTCAATTAACTATACTCTTGGTTGATCAGAAAATCTAAAATTTTCTTAAGTGAATAGAATGAATTTTCACTTCGTTGTTCGTCGGTCGCTTAGCTATAACTAAGCTCCTATCTCACGCCTCGTCTAAATCTATTCTATTCTACTTTCAACTCAAGAAACAGTTAATAAAGGTACCCTTTATTTAATATTGGGTACCTGTGTTTTCTACCACCAACTCTTCTTTTGAGCAGAACTCTTCACACCTCTGATATTGTAGGTCAAACTAAACAGCAAATACCGCCTCAATATCGTATTTTCCGATTGGAAGAAATCCAATGATTGAAATCCTACGTTTTGATCGAACACATCAAATAACGACAATCTTGCTTCCATTCTATTTTTCTTTAGAAAAGGACGAGACACCGAAAGATCCAAAACTGGTATCTCTCTTTGCACATCAAATCTATCGTTGTCATACCTATCGTAATTGAGATTGGCACTCCACAATAGTTTACCTATTGTCTTTGCCGAAAATTCAACAGAATAAGATTCATTTCTAATTTTTTGATTTTGAGTAACATCTATCTCATATCTTGTATCTCTAAAAGATAAGTTGGCTGTTAAATATATGCCAATATTGTCGATGGGGGTAATATTGAATCTTATGTATGGATCATAACTAGTTGTTTCCGTATTGTTCTCAATTCCATTCACAAATGACAATCTGTTTTGTTCGCTTACTCTTAGTCTTAGTCTTGTCGTAATTTTATTTTTAATTATCGGAAAACTAAGTCCAGAACTAAATTCTAATCTAAATCCTCCATCAACATTGACAGGCTGTACGGTAGTAACTAAGAATTCATCTACTTCTTCGTTTGTCGAGAATTGATTTTCATAAGACTTCAAACTTACATCAAAATTAAATCGAGTACCCGAGAGTGGATATGATTTACTAAAATCGGCAGAAAAATTGTTTGACAACTCTGGTGTCAAGCCAGCATTCCCAACTATAATATATTGAGGATTAAGATTATTGACTACAGGTTGCAAGTCTTCAATTCTAGGCTCTACAGCCTCTCTCGAAAAATATGCTCCAGCATAAGAATTGCTAAATGGTTCAAAATCGAATGACAGATTGGGTACCCAATTATTAAAGTCTTTGTCTACCCTACCCAAAACTGAGCTACCTTCCGCACCTCTAAAGTCTCCAATCAGGTCAAACTTTTGATATGCTAATCCTGCAGAAAGGTTGATACCATTATGTGAATATCGAAGAGAAGAGCCAATGCGATTAAGGACAATTGTATTCTCATAGATTCGGCTTAAGTCTTCATTAAGTTGAAGCTCGTTTTGTAACTCATCATTTACTTCTCTATCGCCCGTCTCTTCTCTATTGCTGTAATTATAAAACGATTCCCAAAATATTTTTTTTGAAATTGGCTCTACGTACAAGGCGTTGGCTTTGTACTGTACCTTATCTCTAATGTTATTATTGAACTGCTTCACAATAGAGAGACTGTCTATTCCAGAGCTAGCATTTAGAAAGTTGGTATTAGATTCTTGAGTCCAATCTTCTTTCAATTCGGTGTAAAGTATCGAAGTATTTAAGCCTAGGCTTCTGCCTTTCTTTTTAAACTTCTTTCTTAACAATAACAATCCATTCGCAAGAACGCCCTCTGTATTGATATCATTGGTCACATTAGCTATACTTCGCACTTCATCATCCTCACTTAATCTGGTCGTTTCTTGTGACAATTTATTTTCATTGATTTGTGCTCCATTAAATGAAAACTTTACAAAATGCAAAGAATCAATTTCTTTACTCAATTCAATTTCTGCTCTGTGAGAAAATGATATATCATCTCCCCTATTTACCGTTTCCTCTTTAGTGACAAAGTCTTGGAAAAATCTTTCTCTAGAAGAAGTTCCATTCTTGTCCACGCCTGCCTGATTATAATAATAAACAGCACTTGCTTTATTTTTATTATGGTCATAATTAAAGTTAAATCCTCCGTTGATGTTTCTTGGAAGTCCTTGCGTGGCGTTGTTGTTAAAAAATACAGAGCGAATACTACTCTCTATACCACTACTGCTACCTCCAAACGAGAAGGACCTAAAGTTTCCACCTCCAAATCCATAATCTGTATCTCCTCCAAAATTCCATGCTTGTGCACCCATAAAATCTTGATAGTCATCCCAAGACAAACCATTTCGTCCTGTGTTATTACCTACGCCGACAAGGCTAAACTGAATCTTCTTATTAAACTTATTGTAATTCCCTTTCAATTCTTTTCTGTCTTCGGTACCAACAGAGGCTATGACTTTTCCAAAGGCTCCTTTTTTGAACTCTTCCTTAAGGGTTAAATTCATAGTCTTCTCTTCCGATTGTGAGGTAGATCCAGTTATCTCATCCTGTTCTGATTTGGTATCAAATACCTGAATCTTACCTATGCCTTCTGCAGGAAGATTTTTTGTTGCCGCTTGTGGACTACTCCCGAAGAATGACTTTCCATCTACGGTCACCTTATTTACATTCTTGCCATCCGCGAGTATACTACCGTCTGATTCCACCTCGATTCCAGGAAGTCGTTTA
>JALZVN010000260.1 GCA_023299965.1 Saprospiraceae bacterium
TGCTCCTAAGGAGAGTATCCATGTGGCGGAAGCGCCTAGCTTGAATATTTTATTTTGATGACTTCCAGATTGGTAAAAAGCAGCTGTCAAATACGCCAATAAGGCAGGTGCTAGAATGGCAAAAAAGAAAGAATGCGATATTGCTCTATGAAAAGCCAAGGCTGCAATATCGTCTACTACAAAATTAGCCAACACATCTAGATCAGGAATAGTCCCTGCGATAGCTCCCCAAACCATAGCTCGATTGCCGAGCTTCTTGCCCATCACCACTTCTCCTACCGCCGCGCCTAAAACTATCTGTGTTATGGAATCCATTAGTTATACTATCGAAATTATACTTTCCGCAAAAGTAATATTAATCAGAGATAAAATCGAGTGCTTTAATAAATTTCAAAAATTGCAATAGATACAGACACATTTTCCATGTTATGCACCCGTATCGACTCTTCATGATCAAATAATTGCCAGTATTCGAGCGCTTGTTTACCAGAAATACCCAATGCATGCTCATCCAAATTGAGTAGAATAGCCAGACTAGTATGCACAATGACCTTTGAGCTCAAAGGGGCTATCTCCAACTTTCGAAAAGAAAACAAGTCGTTTTTAAAGACATAATCTTCCCCTAACGAGGAAGAAACAATACGCTGAGGAATGCCTGTTTTATGCTCTACTGTGAAAAAACGGATAGCCGTGGTATCAATATTGGCAAAGCGATGTATAAACGGCCCATTAGATAGTTCAAATTTGCCCCCAGCATAGTGCGTCGGCAATTGAACCTCTCTACTGTCTTCACCAAGATCCTCTAACCACATCTTCCCGCCCTGAGTGGCTACATAACAATAGTTATAATCATGTCGATGCATCAGTGCAGTATCTCCAGGCATAGCTACGATTTCTAGTATTCTGATAGTAGCATCCTCATGTAGGATATGATGTAAAGGCTCCTCTCCGACCGGAATCTGGCAGATGATACTTTGCCATGAGACAAAATACATCAACACTATAAAAGCATATTTCATGCAACTAAGGTACGAATAAGGATTAGCTAGGACATAAAAAAGGGAGAAGCATCATATTGATGCTTCTCCCTTACTATCTAAATTTATTTAAACAATCTTTAGTTTAATGTAAACTGAACTTGTACACCACCCTGCGAACTTGTAATTGGGAAAGATGAACTAATCTTAGGGTTGGTAAAACTATAATCAAAGAATAGTCTCAAATTGAGATTATCATTTACATCATAATCGACAGAAGGAGATATTCTCAAAGAAGTAAGACCTCTAGTAGCAGTGAATGTTCCACTTTCTATAGAGTGATTACCCGTAAGATCATCTCGTAAAGAAAAATCAAAAGTAAAGGTCAAGTCACTTGGCTGATCCCCACCTTTGAAATTAAGAGGAGTATCTTCATCTGCCGCACTAGAAGAAGGTGCATCGTCATCATCCTTATTTGAAGACTTACCTTTCCTCTTCTTAGCACTCCCGCCTTTTAAAAAGCCAATAATCACATCTTTAGCTACATACGATGCTCCAATCGTCCATGCAGTTGTATTGGTTTCAGCCAATATAAAATCTGTAAGTCCTAATCTCAAATCTCTGGATCTACTATAATCCAACCTCAGACTCAACTCATTATCAAACTGCATATCTACACCCAACAACGGCGAGAACTCCTCTGTAATGGTTATCGCCGGGACCTCAAATCTTGAATAGAAGTTCTGCGTAATTCCATTCTTCTGGAATGGGTTATTAATATCATAGTCCAAATCTGTATTAAATGAATTAACACTTAATGTTGATCTATAGCTGTGGTTAAGCGTGAAACTCTTAAATACGTTTTCGAATGCAGGTATCTTTTCTAGGCCTCGATAATTTACTCTCCAGTTCAACTTTGGTAAAGTCCTTAGTTGATCTTCAAATCCAACCGCCACATCATTTGCATCTTGCTGTGTATAAGCTGCCAAGAAAGAAGGTATCAACACATCTACACTCGTCTCTCCAAAGCCCTCTGTAAATATTGTGCTATCTCTATCATGCGTCCCTATCCCAAGTCTCCCAGAGATTACCTCTCTATTGTCTAAGAATTCAGAAAATAAGTTTTGATAATCTATCTCATCATTATTACCAAATAGAGATTGCAGAGCAAAGAACGAAGTCGTGTACGAACCATTTTCTCTCGGAGTCAAATGTTCAAAGTCGCCTGTGTCTTCGTTCTGAGAGAAGAGTTCTGAATTGTTTCTTACTACATTTCTATTTGCTTCAAGCTCAATTCTAAAATCTTTAAAAGGCTCTATCGTTAAATTCGCGGTGATATTTTGAGTTCTAGTTTGAGTGATCTCATGGTTCTGTAGACACACACCTGTTATCCAGCCTGCCTCTCCAGCCTCATCTATCCAAGCTTGGTCTGGTTGCAAACCAGCTACGAAATCCCAACCTGGAGCACTGAATCCTTCTTCCAATCCTAGATATTGCGTGTTCGGCAAATATCCTGGCAAGACAGTAGAAAGGTTTTCTTGATAGTTCAACCTACCTTTTCTAATCAACATAAATGGTCGTATCAATACTTTTTCAGCAATCGACAGCTCTCTTTCTTTCTTTGTCTTAGTCTTCTTTTTATCCCCTTTATCGGCTTTATCTGTTGTAGCAGTTTGCAATCTCGAACTCCCTCTACTACTTCTAGAGTTACTTCTATTCCCTCCGTTAATCTTACTTAAATATTTAGATTTTTTATACAGCTGTTCAAAATTCAACTCTAAATTTCCTTGTCTATTAGATGAATTCTGGATAATATTACCCAACTCTGTCACATTTAAGGCAGCGGCATCCCATCCGTAGGAAGCACTATATTGCACTCGCGCGCTCACCCAGTCTAGCAAAGGAATACTTTTAAATGGTAAAGTATAGCTTACATTAGCATTGTGTGCATAACTCTTGTTTCTTCCTAATCCTCTTAAATTTTCTACTATAAAATCATTTAATTCATCTCGGGGTCTTAATACACCATTTTGGTCAAACTCACTCAATTCATCAATAACAGATAAATTATTAGCATTAAAATTAAAATCTAAGTTCTTGGTTAAATTCCACTGCAAAGTGTAATTTCTATCCCAAGTAAATCGCTTATCAAAAAATGTATTAAACTGTGCTTCTTCTCCAGCAAATCGATATTTCGTTTCCGCTCTAGTTCTATCCACAATAGTATTGAAAGAAAATGAACTAGGAATCAAATTGATATTGGCATCCTTAATAAGTCCTAAATGCTTACCTAACTTTTCCCCTTTTATCAACTTTTTAAACGGAGAAATATATAATGGCTTGGTGCTATAGTTATAGCTTACTGCTCCACGTGTCTGATCTATCCTATCTCTTTCTATCAAAGGATCCGATTTTTCAGTAATTGTCTTAGCGTAAGTAAAAGAGAAATTCGAAATATCAAAAGGCAACGGCACCCTTTCTGTAGTCCTCTCTTTTCGCACATTCGTAAAGTTATAGGTCTTAATAGAAGACACATCCTGTGCTTGTTCTCGAATAGTTTCTCTTTCTTCACGGTCTTCTGCCCGAGCAAGTTTCTCTTTGAGCGGAATATCTAAATCATAAGGATCAAATTCAGGATTCTTTCTTGTTTCTGAAATAGAAGCATAAAATGGAATCTTCACCTCCCACTCTTCAGGTAAAAACTTTGATAATTCTAAACTAGTCGTTGCATCAAATGAAAGCACCTCCTCTCTCTGTGTCTGCGCAAGCTTTTCGTTCAATCGTCTCCAACCATTAGATCTATACTCCGTAGATACACTCACGTTACCAAAATCTGCCAGTTGCATATCTAATCTTGCTATAGCAGCTCCACCGGCACGTTCATCAAGACCATTGAGTCTAAGTTCATTCACCCATACTTCAGCACAAACAGTTCCTCCTCCATTCTTTTTGTTCCGCACCCCAAGCATCATTCCTTTGACTAAACCTAAATTTGGATTTCCTTTTACCCTGACTGTATTCATACGCGTACCACCCGGATCATTTGGATTCTCCACTTGTTGCTCAAACACATCTGTAATAGCAAAACCAGCAATGCCATTTCTCTCTACCTTAATATCTCTAAGCAATTGTAGCTCAAAATTGATCTCATTTTCAGCTCGCCAAACTTCATTTATAAAATCATCTGATCCATCATTGGTGATATCGGGGTCAGATAAAAGCAGCGGTATTTCATATTCATAATAATTCTCTTCATAATCCGATCCAATCCTCATAAAGAAAGAAAGATCGTCAAATTCAGCTGGAGTAGGAGAATTGAGTATATCCTCTGCGTGAACAAACATTTTTATTCTTTCATACACCCTCATATCAAAATTGATATTTCGATAAATGGCTCGAGCATCTCCATCTTGAAGATCACAAACGTTCAAGGCAAGCGACTGCTCATTCTGCAATATCTGTGGAAAGGCACCAAGCGATTGTTCCCTTTGTATACCTCTTGGTATCACATAATTGAATGGAGCTTTCTCCGAGTTTTCTTCAATGTTTACAGAGTTCACAACAAACTCAGTTCCATCATCTGCCTCAGGTCCAATACTGATACCAGGTTGATCGAGATTTCTCTGATATCTTCTCCATTGATTTCTTACCAATTCTAAAGTGGCAAATCTAAGGTTAACCGTAGTAGAGAAATCCTTCAAGTACATTCTCATAAATCGAATAGAACGGAAATTCTGTATCCCTCCTACTCTTCTCGTAAACTCATTTAATGGGATAAGGTATCTGTACCAAATACGTCCATTACTTCCCACTTGAGTATCCGCAATAAATCTATTCAAGGAGACGCCATTTATTCCATCGTGAGAGATAGGTATTTCGTATTGAAAGTAAGACTCCGTTTCACTCAATGTATTATCTGTATTCAAATCCTCAGAATCTGGTATATTGGTACTTGACTGCAGTCTACCTCCAAGATCACCAATGGACCCAGCGTTATTGGCTGCTGAGTTACCTTGTTGATTATTAAATTTCGCATAACGCTTCATAGGGATCTCTGAAACTCTAGCAACTTCATCGGAAGATGCATTATCAAAAAATCTAAAGTT
>JALZVN010000261.1 GCA_023299965.1 Saprospiraceae bacterium
ACGATAGGCACAGAGTGAAGCCCCACAAAAGAAGCGTGCTCCTGCTCTAAAATCGGACCATCGATATAATGTCCATTAGGATTGGGACGATCCAAGACGATCAACTTGGTGTCTGTCTCTGCGCAAGTCTGCATGACATAATGTAGCGTAGATATGTAGGTATAAAAGCGTGCGCCTACATCTTGGATATCAAAGATGATAAAATCTAGGTCGGCAAATTGCGCCGCGGTAGGTTTTTTATTCTTGCCATATAAAGAGACAATGGGTAAACCAGTCTTGATATCCTTTCCGTCCTTCACTTGGGCGCCAGCGTCTGCATCTCCGCGAAAGCCATGCTCTGGTGAAAAAATAGTTTTAATCTGGAACTTCGCTTGAATCAAAGAATCTACTGTACTTTTATCCTCAATGACAGAAGTCTGATTGACCACCATACCTATGCGCTTGCCCTGCAGCATAGGAAAATACATCTCTGTGCGCTCAGCACCAAGCACTATTGGCGCTTGGATAGGCTGCGTGCTTGTCTTCGGTACTTGTCCATTGCAAGAAGCAAATAAAAATAGTACGGGGATAAGAAATGTAAATATTGGTATTCTTGACATGAATGTTTATCTTGCTTCGAAGTAAGAACGTAAGCGATTTTGGGTTTATTCCATTGGCGCTTGCGTTTTTTTTTGCTATAAATCAGACCAAAGATAATATTTCATTGAAGAAAAAAATATATGCTGTAGTTGATCTAGAAACCACTGGAGGGAAAGCCTCTATGGAGAAGATTATCGAGATCGCTATTGTCTTATTTGATGGAGAAAAAATACTGGATACTTATGAGACGCTCATACACCCAGAGCGAGCGGTACCCTACAATATCACTCGTCTGACAGGTATCAAAAATGAAATGCTCGTAGATGCACCAAAGTTCTATGAGGTAGCCAAAAAAATAGTCGAGATGACAGAGGGGGCTATCTTTGTTGCACACAATGTGCGGTTTGATTATCAGTTTTTGCGCGAAGAGTTTAATAGGCTTGGCTTCACTTTTAGTCGAAAGCAGCTCTGCACTGTTCGACTTAGCAGAAAGGCATTTCCAGGACTCAAAGGCTATGGTCTAAGTAAACTCATAGAGCACTTTAATATACCCATAGAAAATCGACACCGTGCTATGGGGGACACTATGGCCACCGTGGATTTGCTCCAACGCATCCTAAACAAGGAAGACAATCATGTGGTAGCGATGGACATGATCAATCTAGGCGTTAAAGAATCTAGACTCCCAAAAAATATCAGCTTGGAAACCCTGCATGCACTTCCAGAATGCTGCGGCGTCTACTTCTTTCTAGATGAAGACCATGATATCGCCTACATCGGCAAGAGCACTAATATACAAAAACGAGTGATGCAGCATTTTGCTAAGGCCACGCAAAAAGCCATCAAGCTACACCGTCATGTGAATGAAATCACTTTTGAAGATACCGGATCAGAACTCATCGCCTTGCTTTATGAATCTCAACTCATCAAGGAACACAAACCGTATATCAACAGAGCACAACGTACTTATCAATTTCCATACATGGTGCATAGCTATCTAGATATATGGGGATATTTGCGTTTTGAGATAGTCAAGAAAACAGTAGCCAACAAAAAGAAATACCAGATGGTATCAGAATATACATCTGCCATGAGTGCCCGTGGATTTATCTCTCGTGTGCGGGAAGAATATCAGCTATGTAGTTTTCTTTGTGGCATTGATAAAAATGCTCCTTGCTTTGATTTTCAATTGCAGCAATGTCAAGGGGCGTGTACACAGAAAGAATCTCCTGAATCTTATAACGAAAGAGCTATACAAGGACAAAATAAGTTATCTACCGTATTTGATAAAGACTTCTTTATTTTGGAACGAGGCAGATCAAGCGATGAGTTTGCTGTTGTCCAAATCGAAGATGGAGTGTGCAAAGGATTTGGATATCTTGATCAAGATGCAAGTGATGGTTCCTATTTGGAGTCGCTGCAAAATGCGATAAAGCCCTACCCTGCTTATCCTGAAACGACCAGAATCATCCGTACCTATCTTAAGAAAAATCCAAAAGTTAAGCGCATTCCTTACGATCGTACGGAGATAGAATTTTAGCTCAGTGCAGTTGAATAAGTGATTCGGGATACTACCACATGCAAAAATAGAACATCTATACGCTACTTCTTTTTCTTCTTCGCCCGTAGATTCTGAATTTTATCTCCTCGGCGTTGAGGCTTCTTATATTTTTTCGCCAACTCTCTACGGTAAGAACCGCCTTCATTGGTTTTTTTATTCTTATCCTTCTTTTCATGAAAACTAGGTCCAGATAAATGCTTTCTAGCATTTCGGTTAGGATCTTTCTCATTTACTAGACTAGGTCTTTCTTCCGGCAGTAGATTGGTAGCCACTTCTACCTCCTCAGGAAAAGGAAGTTCCTCTATAGTCATACCCATCAACTCTTCAATAGCTGTCTTATACTCCATCTCATAGTCTGCGGTAAACAAGATGGAATTACCCTTGCTCTCTGCTCTACCAGATCGACCAATACGATGCATATAGTTCTCCGCAAAAACTGGCGTGTTGTTATTGACCACGTGAGAAATCTTATCTAGATCCAGTCCTCTAGCCATAACATCTGTGGTAACGAGAATACGAATCTCCCTACTATCAAATTGGCGAATCGTTCGGATACGATAGTTTTGAGATTTGTTGGCGTGTATGATCCCCATCTCATGCCCATACGTAAACTCCAGTCGCTTAAAAAGCAAATCCGCTTTCTTCTTAGTGCCTGCAAAGATCAGCACCTTGTCATAGGTTTCTCTATCTTGAAGCAAGTGAGCCAACAGGTTCACCTTGGTATAGAAGTTCTCAACCGCGTAGCAAGTCTGCGTGATGGTATCCAATGGCGTACCAGAGACTGCAATAGAAATTTTAACAGGATCAACAAAATAGTCCGAGATAAAAACGTCGATATCTTCTGTCATCGTCGCTGAGAACATGATATTTTGACGCTTGTCTGGTATAAGTTCGAATATATTGGTCAGCTGGAATCTAAAACCCAAGTCCAACATCACATCCACCTCATCAATAACGAGCTTCTTTATATTCTTTAGATTGAGTGCCTTTGATAAAGCGAGATCGTACAATCTACCTGGAGTCGATACCAGCACATCCATCCCTTCCGCTACCAATAGCTTTTGCGTATTGATATTTGCACCACCGTATACTCCTAGAAAACGAACATTGATATATTCCGTAAGCCACTCTAGTTGGTCTACTATCTGCACGACCAATTCTCTAGTCGGAACTATGATGAGCACCCGTGGATGAATCTCTTTAGAAAACTTGAGATCATTCAAGATCGGCAGCAAGAAAGCGAAAGTTTTCCCTGTACCCGTCTGAGCGATACCCACCATATTCTTTCCTGAGCGAATGACAGGATACGACTGTTCCTGTATTGGAGTGGTTTCTTCAAATCCTTTTTCATGCAACGCATTCAAAAGAAATTTGGTAATCTTGAGCTCCTCAAATTTCTGTGCCATAGATATTGCCTATTAGGCTATTAGTTATTTAAGCTTTACTTCGACTTCAGTCTGCCCGTCATTCTCGATAATGTTGCCTATCCAATCGATGAGGGTTTGGTCCTGGATAGACTGAGCAAAAGTCTCAATCTTTTTAGCGATCCCCATATCATACTTACTCAACTCAAGGCTCATAGCCATGATTCTCATTCCTAGACCTTGGTATTGCTTTCCCCTTTGAGCATTTCCTTGGCTTATAAAATTGGTTCCTAGACTGATCGAAAACTCACCAATTTCCATTAGATCTTCAAGAATCTCTCCCTTGACTACCCCAGATTTGTTCCGTGCGAATGCTTCTTGAAATTGAACATCTGCTTCTTGAAATTTTGATTTATTGACTAAACAGTAGCCTAGGTATTGAGGAGCTTGAGCATCCGTTTTATCTTGAGCCGACGCTTTTGTTAGCCACTGTATAGCGTTATCTATATCTCTCACTCTGTACTGAGCGATACCAAGCATACGCGCCAATCCGGGCCTACTAGAATCTAAACGAACCTCTTTCTCAAATTCTATAATCGCTTTCTGATAAAATTTCTTTGATTCTAACTCATCGTCTATCTCTCTAAGACGATCTCCGTCTGCTAAGTGAGACTTACCCATCTCAAATGCCGACATGTTGGACACCGCTGCACTCTTTGAATCACAAGACATCAAAAAAAACAAGGCGAAAGCAAAACATATATAAAGGAAATCTAATTTCATAGTATAGTATTATACCTCCAAAGGTAAGTAAACTTGTACTTTAAGGCTAGAGCAAGTGCAAGCTTCAATCAAAGGATTAACAAAAATTCACAAATTGAATGATAAATCTAGAAATAAGTAGCCATTCGCAGGCTCAAGGTCTTTGCCGCTTCTCCTGCGGCATCTGCAAATTGCTTCCCTTCGTCCGCAAAAATGATTCCTCTAGAAGAATTGACCAATAGTCCAATCTCCTCATTTTTACCATAACGAACAAGACCATCTAAGTCACCTCCTTGGGCACCAACACCAGGGACAAGTAAAAAATGATCCGGCACCAATTGCCTTATTTCTTCAAATTTTTCAGGATGAGTAGCTCCGACTACATACATTAGATTATCCGTAGATCCCCAAGCTTGTGTTTTTTCTAGTACAGATTGGTAGAGCAACTTATCTGATGCCGCATCTTTCAAAAACTGAAAGTCACTACTCCCTTTATTAGAAGTCAAGCCCAGCACTATCACCCACTTATCTTCAAATTCTAGAAATGGAGCCACAGAGTCCTCTCCCATATATGGAGCGACCGTCACCGCATCACATGGCATAGATTCAAAAAATGCCTTTGCGTATTGTCTAGAAGTGTTTCCGATATCCCCCCGTTTAGCATCCGCTATGATAAAGTGGGTCTT
>JALZVN010000262.1 GCA_023299965.1 Saprospiraceae bacterium
CCCCTCCCGGACAAGGGGTAGTAGCAGTGGGCAGCTCCGCTGACCAGTCCGTAGGACCAAGCTGCGAATGACCCGGTGCTGACGGTGGTATGGCAGCGGGTAGGCAAGGCGTGGGGGAAAATGCGTTGGCAAAAGTCAGCATGGCCCCAAATCCTCTAAAAAAGATACAAATCCCACTATTGTCCGATAGTTGGAGATTGCTCCACCTGAAATGGCATATAAGTTTCTATTTTTTCAGACATTTTGGCATACAAATGCATATAATACACGTTGGAATAGTATGTGATGTCAAAGCAGTGTATAAATGATATTTGATATGACTATCAAGCTATGAAAGTGTATTTTTGCACACCAGTATAGACCATTAACCCTGCCTAGGCGGGATAAAAAGATAATATGTTAAAATTTCTCTCGAAGTCGGTAAAGAAACTGTTCGGAACCAAGTACGATAAAGATATCGCTATCTACCAACCAATAGTAGATCAGACGCTTATCGAATACGAAAAATTGGGCAGTCTCAGTGATGATGAATTGCGTAATAAGACGCTTGTGTTTAGAGCGCGTATCAAAGAGTATCTTTCGGAGATAGACGCTGATATCGTGAAGCTCAAAGAAGAGGTAGCAGCACAATCTGATATCCAAGCTAAAGAAGACATCTACCTAGAGATAGATAAACTCAAAAAAGATAGAGACACACATCTCGAAACGGTCTTGAAAGAAATTTTGCCAGAGGCTTTTGCGGTAGTAAAAGAAACGGCGAAAAGATTTACAGAGAATCCTACGATAACGGTCACTGCGACGGAGCACGATAGAGATATAGCGGCAGGTAAGAATTACGTCTTGATAGACGGTGATCGCGCGACTTGGAAAAACACCTGGGAAGCTGCTGGTGCAGAAGTGACGTGGAATATGATCCACTACGATGTGCAGCTGATCGGTGGTATGGTACTACATGATGGTAAGATCGCAGAGATGCAGACTGGGGAAGGTAAGACGCTAGTGGCGACGCTGCCAGCCTACTTGAATGGACTGACGGGTGAAGGGGTGCATATCATCACCGTGAACGACTACTTGGCTAGAAGAGATAGTGAATGGATCGGACCATTGTTAGAGTTTTTGCATCTGACAGTAGACTGTATAGATAAGTATAGACCGCACTCTGAAGGGCGTAAGAAGGCCTATATGAAGGATATTACGTATGGTACGAATAATGAATTTGGGTTTGACTACCTGAGAGATAACATGGTGGTCAATCTTACCGAAAAAGTACAGCAGAAGCATCACTATGCGATGATAGATGAGGTGGATTCTGTGTTGATAGATGATGCGCGTACGCCGTTGATCATCTCTGGACCAGTACCGAAGGGAGATGATGAGCAAGAGTATATCGCGCTCAAGCCTGAAGTAGAGCGCTTGATAGAGGCACAACGTAAGTTGGCTTCTAGATACTTAGCGGAAGGAAAGAAGCTATTCAAGGATGGCATCATGGGCTACGAAGAAGGCGAAGCTGGGCTAGCGCTCTTGCGTGCACACAGAGCCTTGCCAAAGAGTAGACCACTGATCAAGTTCTTGAGTGAAGAGGGGGTGAAAGTAGAGATGCAGAAGGCGGAAAATCACTACATGCAAGAGCAGAACAAGCATATGCATATCGCGGATGAGCCGTTACTCTTCACCATAGATGAAAAGAATAGAAACGTAGAATTGTCAGAGCGAGGAACGGACTTCTTGTCTCAGAAGGGAACAGATCCTAACTTCTTCGTGATGCCGGATATCGCCTTGGAGCTACAGCAGTTAGAGGCTTCTGACTTTGAGTCTGAAACGGTAAAGACGGAGGCAAAGGATAAACTGCTCCTGGACTATACCGTGAAGAGTAAGCGTCTGCACTCAATGAGTCAACTGCTCAAAGCGTATACACTGTTCGAAAAGGATACAGAGTATGTCGTGATGGATGAGGAGGTAAAGATCGTAGATGAGCAGACGGGTCGTATGATGGATGGACGTAGATACTCAGATGGTCTACACCAAGCACTAGAAGCAAAAGAGAATGTGAAGGTGGGGAATCTTACCCAGACCTATGCGACGATTACCTTGCAGAACTACTTCAGAATGTTTCACAAGTTGGCGGGGATGACCGGTACAGCGGAGACGGAGGCAGGAGAGTTCTGGGAGATCTACAAACTAGATGTAGTCGTAATACCTACGAACAAGCCGATCGTCAGAGATGATAGAGATGACTTGGTCTATAAGACGGAGCGTGAAAAGTTTAACGGCGTGATCGCTGATATCGTGAAGTTGAGTAATGAAGGCAGACCAGTACTGGTGGGTACTACTTCTGTAGATATATCTGAAAAACTATCTCGTATGCTGCAGATGCAGAGTATCCAGCATAACGTGCTGAATGCCAAGCAGCATCAACGGGAAGCGGATATCGTAGCGGAGGCTGGTAAAGCAGGGCAGGTAACCATCGCCACGAACATGGCGGGTAGAGGTACCGATATCAAGTTGAGCCAAGAGGTGATAGCGGCTGGTGGTCTAGCAATTATAGGTACCGAGCGTCACGATTCACGTCGTGTAGATAGACAGTTGCGTGGTAGAGCGGGTAGACAAGGAGACGCAGGTTCTTCTCAGTTTTACATCTCACTAGAAGATAATCTCATGCGTCTTTTCCAATCAGAAAGATTGGCGAAGGTGATGGATAAGATGGGACACCAAGAGGGTGAAGTGCTGCAGCACAACATGGTCTCTAAGTCTATCGAAAGAGCACAAAAGAAAGTAGAAGAAAATAACTTCGGTATACGTAAGCGTCTACTGGACTATGATGATGTGATGAATATCCAA
>JALZVN010000263.1 GCA_023299965.1 Saprospiraceae bacterium
TGGATAAGTTTCCCGATGTAGATCCTACTTTTCGGCAGGCACTTAATGCTCAAGTGAATGAAGAGGGGCTAGCTCCATTGATTACAGAGCTAGAAGCTAAAGATCCTCTGTATTATAAAAAAGTTGATCTGCAAAATCCTCAACGTGTGATTCGGGCACTTGAGGTCATTCGAGCTACCAATAAACCATTTTCTTCTTTCCTGAGAAGTGAACCAGCAAAAAGACCCTTTCATATCATAAGCTTACAGTTGACTATGGAAAGGTCTCTGCTGTATGATCGGATCAATAGGAGGGTAGATATCATGATGAAAGAAGGCTTGCAGACGGAGGCAAAATCTCTATACCCTCAGTCTCATTTGAATGCACTAAGAACTGTCGGTTATTCAGAATGGTTTGATCATTTTGATGGTTTGCATGATGCATTTACTGCCGTGGAGTTGATTAAGCGAAATACGCGGAGATATGCTAAACGACAAACTACTTGGTTTAAAAACCAAGGATACTATGAACCCATTGGGCAAGATGGTAATGCAGTAAATGCCATTCTCACCAAATTGGCTGATTTTCAAAAGACTTTGGATTAATTAGTTGTTTTCATCCGCTTTTTGTTGACCTAGCTCTACAGCTCTATCCATAGCAGCGTGTATGCCTTGCTTGATATCATCTTGCAATTCTAAATTGGTAAACATATTGATAGCTGCTTGAGTAGTCCCCCCGCGAGAAGCAACCTTTCCTATCCAGTCAGCGCAAGAGAAATTATTCTTATTATATAAATCTACCGCGCCCTTGAAGGTTTGACTGACCAGTAGCGCAGATTCAGAGTCTTTAAAGCCTAACTCTGCAGCAGCTTTGATCATAGCATCCATAAAGTAAAAAACGTATGCTGGACCACTTCCTGAAATCGCAGTGGAGGCGTTTATGAGATCTTCATTTTCTACATAGATAGATTTGCCAGTGGTATTGATGAGATTTTGGACCATAACTAGTTCTATACGCGTGACCGCATCATTAGAGGTGAAGACGGTCATACCCATCCCTATTTGGGATGGAAGATTGGGCATGGCGCGGATTATTTTTTGTGCTCCCAGTTCCTTAGAGATGGTTTCGATCTTGACACCAGCCATGATGGATAGGTAGACTTGTTGATCATCCACTTGAGGCTTGATATAGGCAAATAGTTTTGGGGCATCTTGTGGCTTGACTGCCAGAATAATCAAATCTGCTTTATGTAAACAAATATCCGGTTTAGTATATACGCTTCCGATATTCATATCCTTTAGTTGCGCTGCTTTCTCCTCTGACTTTTCAAGAAGCATGAGATCATCAGTAGTAGTTATCTTAGATCGCAGAAAACTTCTAGCGTAGGTGAGTCCCATATTGCCACCTCCGATGATTAATATTTTCATGAGTGTAAATTTTTGTATTAGATTAATATACGCTAGATGCTCTTTAAAAGATGTATGGACAATTTTCTTGCGATAGCCTTATGATCAGCAAACATCTTAATGCATATAAAATGATCCTGTCTATGAAAATGGACTAGCGCTGCGAAACTGTGACCCGATAGGGGAAGACTCCAAAAGTAGCGCATTGGTGGTGTGGCTGGAGGCCGAGCGAGCAGCGAGCAGTGCAGCATAGCGACCCTGACATTCGCATTTTCGCGAAGCGTCAGTGGTAGGCCCCAAAACCCTAATTTGGTTTTCCTTATTAAGAGATAATGGAAGAGCTCTGTTATTTTATTTGAAAAAAATGTCTAATTTCGATGAATTCTAACTATAAAACAAAGTAATGAAAAGTATTTTGATGGGGGTCTTGCTCATTCTCCTGAGCATGTCATGCAATAACAATTCTTCACCAAATGGTAGGGGGGGAACTGCTCAATCTAAGATAACTAAGGGATCCGAAGCCTCCTCTGAATCTGTAAAATATGCGGTAGCCATCCACGGTGGTGCTGGATATCAGACGCGAGAATCGATTTCTAAAGAAACTGATGCATCAGTGAGAAAAGTGCTAAATAAGGCTTTGGATACCGCTACAAAAATATTAGAAAATAAAGGAACTGCTGGTGACGCAGTGGTAGCAGCAATAGAGATTTTAGAAAATGATCCAAATTTTAATGCTGGAAAAGGAGCCGTCTTCACACATCAAGAGATTAATGAATTGGATGCTTCTTTCATGGATGGAAATATAATGGATGCAGGGGCTGTGGGAGGTGTGACGAATATCAAAAATCCCATCAAAGCAGCAAGAGCTGTGATGGAAGATTCTCCTCATGTATTGCTGGTAGGCAAAGGAGCAGAGGAATTTGCTAAGAGTAAAGGTATAGAGACTGTTGATCCTTCTTATTTCAAAGTGCAGGCCAATTTGGATGAGGTGCGAAGAGTCAAAAAAGAGGCGCTGGTGAAAAAGCATGGCACTGTAGGTTGCGTGGTCCGAGATATCCATGGGAACCTTGCTGCTGGAACATCTACTGGCGGAATGACTAATAAGAGATGGAATAGGATAGGGGATTCGCCTATCATTGGAGCTGGTACATATGCCAATAATAAGTCTTGTGCTGTTTCTGCAACAGGGCATGGAGAGTTTTTTATACGTTATGCGGTGGCGCATGATATATCTGCCTTGATGGAATATAAAGGGTTGAGTGTGAAAGACGCATCAAATCATGTGATCAATGAAAAACTTGTAGAGGCTGGAGGTGAAGGAGGAGTAATCTGTGTAGATAAAGATGGAAATATTTTCACTCCGTTTAATACTCCTGGTATGTATAGGGGATTTGCGACGGATAAAAACAGAGGAGTAGCGATTTATAAAGACGAAGATTTCAAGTAAAAAATATAAAAAAAAGCCTCGTTCAAAACTGTATTGAACGAGGCTTTTTTCATGCAAAAATATATTTTAATTCTGAACTACAAAAGGCTTGAAAGCTCTTCCTTCTTCGGCGCTCAATACAAGGTAGTAAATACCTTCTGCATAGTTGTTCAAGTTTAAAGACGTTGTAGAAGCGGGCATGATGCCTTGCTGTAATACCATACCGAGTGGGTTGACGATTTGATAATTTACTTCACCAAATCGGCTTGTTCCCAATGCTACATTGATTACATTTTTGGTTGGATTCGGATACAGAGATACTGGTATATTTTCAAGCACGTTTCTGGTAGAAACCACGCCTTCAATCTCGTTATCTAATACCAGAATCTCACAGCCATTAGCATCCGTAACCGTTAGGTCATACAAGCCAGGAGTTAGATTTGTAATGTTTGGTTCTGTTTCATTGTTGCTCCATAAGTAAGTGTATGGAGGTGTTCCTCCAGCGATATCAACATTTATGTTTCCATTGTCTTGATCATTTACTGCGTTGTTTATGAGTAGATTTTCTAGAATCAATTCTTCAGGTTCTGTGATAATTACTGTTGCTTCGAATGTGCATAAAGTAGCATCCTGCACCGTCACTGCATATGTACCAGCGGTGAGCAAACTTAGATTTTGCGTAGTTTGACCATTATCCCAATCGTATACAAAAGGGGGTGTACCAGTTGTGATATCTAAAACA
>JALZVN010000264.1 GCA_023299965.1 Saprospiraceae bacterium
TGCTGTACAATATGCGGATAGTCAATTATTATTAAATGAAGTAATTTAAAAATTGTGATCCAAAAATGATTAGACAGGATAAGCCACAAGCTAACATGTGCTTGGATCCATATCTTGATACATCGTCGTCTGAAATATTAGCTACTATCTGATTATTTTTCATGATTATTTGAATGGATTATAAAAATTATATTGAGTTTAAAAAAGTTCTGTATTATGATTAATTGATCTAATTAAATTATTAGAAATAAATTCAAGCCGGCAAGCAAGCTTATGAAACAGATACCAATGACAACATGGCTATTGTCCAGTTTGCCTTTCAGCATTTCTTGCTGCTCTATGGCGTAAGCCTTAACGGTGGTATTAATTTTTTTTTGCATTAGTTTTGAAAGATTATTTTGGTGTTATAAAATTGGATTTATAAGATTATTTTGGACTACCCTAAAATTTAGTGAGTAGGGTGATGAGTATATATCCGATGACCAAACCACCCAATAGACTGATCACAATATTTCTGCGATTATTGAATCGTTTTTTTTGCTTCACCTTTGGGAGATAGGTTTTGATGGTAGGATTTTTCCCTTGGATTACATCAGCTTGATGCGCATCATTGTTCAACGTATCTGCTTGCTGTACCTTATGTTGTAAATTCCTTGATTGCTCCATCAAATACTCAATTAAAAATTGTTTAATAAAACGAGGAGTATAAAGGGAGTGACACGAATCGGTGTCTTGATTAATTTTGAGGGAGTCTTTATTGGGTGGACTTATGTAGATGTAAAAATTGTGCCAATCCTTAAATAATGGAGTTCTATTGTTAGAATTGTTATACATCAATATAAGTCTCAATATTTAAAATATTGGTAGCGTGAATCTAAGGAGTCCGGTTCTAAGAAGGATTAATGTATCTTTAATTTTTAAAATTTGCTAAAGGAATTATGATTGTAAAAGGTTTGTTTATCTATCCTATAAAAGGAATTCGCGGAGTGTCGATTCAAAAGTCAAATGTCGAAATTAATGGCTTAGAACATGACCGCAAGTATATGATAGCAGATATGGCTGGGCAACTGATATCTCAGAGAAATACGCCCATGCTAACGCAATTGATACCAGAGAGACTGAATGATACTTGGGTAATAAAGTCTGGAGATGATCAATATGTTCTGGAGGATGGAAGATTTTCGGAAGTGCAGTATGAAGTGGAAGTATGGGGTACTCAATTTATGTCCAATGAAGTATCTAAAGAGGCGAGCAAGTGGTTTTCTGATAAAGTAGGGAAAGCTTGCCGATTAGTTGTCATGCCCAATAAGCAAACCCGTGTGAAGGAATTTGCAAAGCCTCCTTTCAAAACGTATGTGTCCTTTGCGGATGGGTATCCAGTACTTACACTGGGTACAAAAAGTCTGGATCAGCTAAATCAAAAATTATCTGAAGAGATACCCGCGAGTCGATTTAGAGCGAATATCGTCATCGACACGGAGATGCCTCATGAAGAAGATGAGTGGCAAGATTTTAAAATAGGAGAGCAAGTTTTGTTTAGAAATATAAAGCCTTGTGTACGATGCCAGGTAATCACTATAGATCAAATATCTGGGGAGAAAGGTCAAGAACCGAATAGAACCCTTGCTGGATATCGTAAGTTTGATAAAGGCATCTGCTTTGGTTCTAATGTGATTATTTTGGAGCCTGGTCAGATCGAAGTAGGAGACAGCATAAGTCTACTATAAGGTATAAGGCGACCCGATATGTCTATGAAAAAGGCGGAAGCGTCAGCTGTAGCCCGTCGCTCGGAGAGCGCAAGGGCAAACGGTGGTAGCGATATGAGATATGCTATGTAGAGAAAAGGCATACCTTTTCTCTACATAGCGTATCTCATACAAGCGGACGACGTGGTCCCGGTGTCAGGATCGATTTGCATTGGATGGGGGGTTTGGTAAAATCGATACAGACCGGGATGACCCCAAATACATATCTCATCTATCTCCATCCTATACCTTATTGACAACTACTTTGTATCGTGGATCATCCACTACATTCACATCTATGATGCTGTCGGCGTTCTCCAGAAGCAACAGACAATCTTTGCTCAGGTGTCTCAAATGGACTTTCTTGCCGACTTTTTCGTAGCGCTCTGTAATTTTATCTAAGGCAGCTATGGCGGACATATCTACAATACGGCTTTCCTTAAAGTCTATGATAATCTCGACTGGATCATTGAGGACATCAAATTTCTCGTTGAATACGGTGATAGACCCAAAAAAGAGGGGGCCGTATATCTCGTAGTGCTTTACACCATTTTCATCAGTATGTTTTCTTGCTCTAATACGCTTGGCATTATCCCATGCGAACACAAGCGCCGCTATGATCACTCCGACGACTACGGCAAGCGCTAAGTTGTGCAGTACAGCTGTCACTATCGTCACAGTAAACATGACAAAAATATCAGACTTAGGCATCTTGTTGATGGTTCTCAAACTAGCCCATTCGAAGGTGCCAATAGATACCATGATCATCAAGCCAGTAAGTGCCGCCATCGGTACTTTCTCTATCAGAGAAGATCCGAACATGACGAACATCAGCAAAGTGACTGAAGCCACAATGCCTGATAGTCTAGCTCTAGCTCCGGCAGAAATATTGATCAAACTTTGACCAATCATAGCACAACCTCCCATACCTGAGAAAAATCCAGAAAGAACGTTGGCAATACCTTGTGCTGCAGCTTCTTTATTTCCTCGTCCACGCGTCTCTGTTATCTCATCAACAATATTGAGGGTAAGTAGACTCTCTATCAGTCCTACACCCGCCATAATCACAGCAAATGGAAATACGATAGTAAATGTCTCTAAAGTAAATGGAACGTCTGGTATATGAAATGGAGGGAAACCACCTTGTATAGAGGCGATGTCTCCAACGGTACGTGTGTCTAACCCAAAGGCAACCACGATTCCGAATATCGTCAAAATGGCTACTAGTGAAGAGGGAACCAACTTGGTCAGCTTTGGTAAACCCCATATGATTAGCATCGTCAATAGTACCAGTCCAAGCATCATGTATAGTTCTTGATTGACCAACCAGGCGCCACTAGCATCTTTAAATTGGTCTAACTGGGACATGAATATGATAATCGCAAGCCCATTCACAAATCCAAAGATCACTGGATGGGGTACTAGGCGCATCAGTTTACCAAGCTTGAATATACCTGCCAATATTTGCATCACCCCGGCGAGTATCACTGTGAAAAATATATACTCTGGTCCATGAGATAAAGCTAAAGCCGCTATTACTACAGCTACGGCTCCTGTTGCCCCTGATATCATACCTGGTCGACCTCCTAAAATAGAAGTGACAAAACCCATGACAAATGCGGCGTACAAACCCGTAAGTGGAGATAAACCTGCAATCATAGCAAATGCCACGGCCTCTGGCACTAAGGCTAGGGCTACGGTCAAGCCAGATAACACCTCTGTTTTATAGTTTACCTCTTGACTAAAATCAAATAAATTAAAATACTTTTTCATAGCTATATATTACCGCAATTTAGGATTGCAGGTCGTGGGGTTTATTGATTGTAAATAATAAGGAATAATATGGATATACTGAGCAAATATGCTTTACACTGTATTGATTGTCAGGCAGAAAGGTGAATTAAGTAAGCTTATGTTGCTCATTTTTTATATGGGTTGATGTTTTAAGGGCGCAAGAATACTATATATATTAGGACTTACCCAATCTAGGTAGTTTTATTTATCGGCTATAATCTCTCCACATTTAGAGTATACGTAATATATGGATTATTAGATACCATCTTGATAATTTCTAGCGTTGTAGAAACTTTGAATTTGATAAAGGGTACTAGAAATTGAATTTGCTATGACAGCTTACTAAAATCGGATGATTTCTAAGGACAATAGTATCAATATCTCTATATTGCAGCTGAATATTAAAATAATAATCATGAAAACAACTTTAAATTATTCTATCATCTTACTTACCATATTGGTAATGAGCTCTTGCGTAAGCAAAAAATCTTTCCTCTTGCTTCAATCTGAAATCGATTCTGTGAATCAGGAGCTGGGTAAGTGTGGTCAAGACTTAAATTCTTATATGTCTAAGTATAACACTTGTGCGGAAGACAAGAGGGTGTTAGAAGCTGAACTAGCCGGATTAAAAAATAATATTACTCTGCGTCAAGAACAAATCAGTGATCTTAAGGGTCAAGTGGACGATGCAAGAACGCAACGGGACAAGCAACTCAACCAGGTAGGGGATTTGACTGTACTTTCTCAAGCGGCAAATGATAATATCAAAGAGACGCTTTCTCAGCTGGAAAATAAAGATAAATATATCAATCTACTGCAGGCGGCTAAGACGAAGGCGGATTCTATCAACCTTGCTTTAGCGGTAAACCTGAAAGGAGTATTGTCTCAAGGTATAGCGGATGAGGATGTAGATATCAAAGTAGACAAGACTGTAGTATTTGTGAATATTTCAGACAAAATGTTATTCACTAGTGGTTCTTCTAACATTTCGACAAGAGCCTATGATGTGCTTGGAAAGATTGCTAAGATCGTTCAGTCGCGTCCTGACTTAGAAGTGATGGTAGAGGGCTACACAGATAATGTGCCGATCACTAATTCTTGTACAAAAGATAACTGGGATCTTTCTGTGATGCGTGCAACCTCTGTTGTTAGGGTTTTGCAAAAGAACTATGGGGTCAATCCTGATCGTTTGATCGCTGCAGGAAGAGGTCAGTTTAACACGCTTGCGGATAATAATACTATCGAAGGGAGAGCTACCAATAGAAGAACTAGGATCATAATCCTTCCTAAGCTTAATCAGTTCTACGATTTATTGAATCCTCAGAACGTTCCCAAAGGATAATCATTAAACTTTTAATAAATAGGAAAGCGCGGTTGGTCTAAAAAAGGATTGGTCGCGCTTTTTATATGTTATAAGGGAGTATGCACTTTGTTGATCTATGTATTGATATGGCGTTATCTTATAGGATTAGTAATATAAAATCGAGGTAAGCTATTTAGACACCATGCATGCGGTTTACATCTGCCTAAATTAATATGATCTGTCTGAAATGGAAAGGGGGTTATTTTTGATTTCCTAATTCTTTCGCGAATATTTGCTGCATCTCTAGCATGTCGTAGTAGGAGTTAGAGAAAAGATGTACACTTTTGTCTGCTGTCTCTATCACATAGACCATTGAAGTATCTGTGCTGATCTGCGCGGAATATCTGCTTTGTTGTATCAGTGGTTTTACGTAATGTCTACGGACGTCTTTAAAGGGAATGGTTTCGGAGGCAAAGCTGATCTGTGATTTTTCAAATGATACGGGAGTGATATTTTGAGCGTGAAAGAAGGTCAGTATTATTGCACCAAGGGCAACCAATCCACCAAATCCAAATAGCATCCCAAGAAGGCCCCTAAGATTGAAACTTTGGAGCATTCTATTTGTCATTAATAAGTAGCATAATGTGATGCAAAAAACGCATGCTACAAGCATGACATAAAATTGTGCATTGATAGGGCTCGAATGCGGAGATATGATGGATATAAAAAACGACATTTTTTAGAATTCTAATTATTTTGTGAATATAGGGTATAATTCACTGCACAAACACTATTTTAGCCACCGTTTCAAAACAAAATAAGACAATATGAATTATTGGTTATTCAACTATAAAGATACTGATGTACAGATATCGGAATTTCTAACAAAAGGGCACATAATTACGGTTCCCGTCTTAGCTAATGAAGATAAGATAAAGAAGGAGGATAGGGTCATCATTTGGCAATCTGGGAAAGATACTGGATGTTTAGGTCTAGGAATGGTTGTTTCTGATTTATTAAAGAATGATCAAAATCAGGGACTTTATGTCACCTTGTTCATCAACTACAACCTTCAAGACAAACCGATCAGTAGGGATCAGTTAGGAACTCAGGCCTGTAGGTTTGATGATTACTATGAGCCAGAATTTGTTGCGGACATGGTGGAGATGAAAGGAGAGGGGCACTACAACTGCCTTTTGGAGATTATCCAAGAAAATCAGTTGGCAGAAGACAAAAGCGAAGAGTTAGTGGGTAGTTCAGTGCCTATTTTCCCGCATAACATTATCCTATATGGTCCATCTGGAACTGGAAAGACTTACAGAACGATCAATTACGCATTGTCGATCATAGAGCAAAAGCCTTTAGCAGAGATCGCCTCTGAGAATAGAAGAGATTTGCGTGATAGATATAATAAATATGCAGAAGAGGGATACATTCACTTCCTTACTTTCCATGAGAATTTTAGATATCAAGATTTTATTGAAAGCTTCCGCAAGACTACACCTAATGCGCAGGGGGTCAGCCATGAGGTGGAAGAAGGTGTCTTCAAACAAATAGCCTTAGAAGCGAAAAGAAGCATCGTAGAAAGCCTCCTTGCTAATATGCCAAAGAAAGAGCATAATGTGAGCTTTAATCAGTTGTACAAAGCATTCTTGAGTCATATCAAGAGTGATCGATTTGAAGCTTTCGTCACTGCAGATGGACGTAAGATACTATTGCATACGGTTGCACGTTTTGGGCACATCGTAGCAAGACCGCAGAATTCATTTTCTACTTATACCTTGTCTAAACATAAAATCAAGAAGGTTTTTGATAAATTTTCTAAAGGCGTAAACACCAACGATCTTGAAGCGGAGTTGATAAAGCTTATAGGACCAACCAATCCAGTAGCTATTTGGGCTGTTTTCAGTGAGTTGAAAAGATTTGAGGCAGGGTATTTAGAAAGCTTAAACCAAGAAGGAGAGAAACATGAAGTGGATGATGAGGAAGTAAAAGAGTTTGAGTTAAATCAGATGCAGAACATCGCTAACTTCCAGTCTAAGCGTCATGTATTGATTATTGATGAAATGGATAGAGGTGATGTGATCAGTATTTTTGGAGAGGTATTAAGCATCTTGAATAGCTCTAAACGTGAAGGAGCCGCAGAAGCGCAGGCGGTAATCATGCCTTATTCTAAGACTTATTTCAGTATACCGCCGAATCTGTACATTATAGGTACGATGAATATAGATGATCAAGAATTGGCTGAAATGGACATTTCCTTGAGAAGTAGATTTCATATGATAAAGGTTGCTCCAGTGCCTAATGTACTCCCAACCATCATCAGTGGAGAATTGCAGATTGACTTAGCTAATATGCTGGCGGTGATTAATGCTAGAATATCAGTTTTATTGGGTCAAGGGAAAGGAATTGGACATGCCTATATGATGAATGTTCAGAATTTTCAAGAACTTAAATTAGCATTCTATGGCAAAGTAATCCCTATACTAAATGATATTTTTGATGGGAACAATGAAGAGCTAGGTTTGGTACTTGGAGGAGGATTTTTCCATAAAATAGAATTTGATAAATCTAATATTCTTGCACAGCTTGATGAAGATATAAACGCTCAATACGGTAAGCAAAAGCGATATCTCTTGAAGACTTTCAATGAGGTTAATGAGATGGACTTTATTAGAATCTACAATGCTGGAGCAAGTCTAGTGACGTCTAAGCCAGGTGCTGGTAATACAAGTGCTTAGAGAGAAGTAAAAAAATATAGGATACAATGGAAATGGGCTTAGATAGTATCTAAGTCCATTTTTCCATACTAATCATAGCTTTAGGATAATCTGCTCCTAGTTTGAATTGAAGCTTTTCTTGATCTTCAAAAGAAAGGGTATCTGGCCTATGAATTCTATTGATTGGTACCGCATCTAATTCTGGTAACCATAATTTGACGTACTCTCCTTTAGGATCATACTTAGATGCTTGGGCAAGAATGTTGAAGTACCTATTTTCTCTAGGATCAGAGCCAACGCCTGCTAAATAGTTCCAGTTACCCCAATTGCTGCATACATCGTAATCGATTAGAATAGATTCAAAGTATTCAGCACCTAGTTTCCAGTTGATATGTAGATCATTTACTAAAAAGGAAGCCACTACTTGTCGACCACGATTGGACATGAATCCGGTACTACTTAATTCCCGCATGTTGGCGTCAATGAGAGGGACGCCAGTTTTACCTTTTATCCATAGGTCTAACAATCTTAGATCATTGAGTTGACTCTTCTCAATGGATCCTTTGATGCCTCCTTTCTTGAATATTTTGTTTTTATGTTTCTTAGCCATCAATCGGAAAAAATCTCTCCACAGCAATTCAAAATACAACCAATAGGTACTTTTATTAGCTCCGAATTCTTCTTCGTAATTCTTGATGGTTTGATATATCCTTTTGGGGGAGATACAACCTTGTGCGAGCCAAGGAGAGAGTTTGGAGGAGTAGTCTCCACCTAACATCCCATTTCTCGTCTGCTTATATTTGTCAATACACCTTTGCTCAAAAGTGTAATACTGTAATCTTTGTAGTGCCGCAGTTTCTCCGCCTTCAAATTGGAGTACAGCGCGCTCATCTTCTTTAATGTCACTATGACCAAAACTAGATATACTTGGGAGCTGCCCTTCATCTAGTGCAATGCTTACGGGTACAAAAGACTCTGAGGGGGAATCAAAAGGGTCTCTGATAGCCACCATCTTCTCTACCTCCTTTCTAAACTGAGTAAAGATATCTGGTGTGTGTGTTACTGGAAAAGGAAGGTCTTGAGTGTTATACAGCATTTTACCTCGAGTAAACCTGATTTCTTGACCAATAGACCATAGTTTTTCCTCGAGTCTATCTTGTACTTTAAGTTCTTCTTGAGTTCTTTCTCTATTACAATAGACCCAAGTGGTCTTAGCTTTATTCGCTAAGTCATATATTTCTTCCTCTGGTTTTCCTATTCGAATGATAAGATTAGCGTTGAGCTTCTTTAGGCTTTCTTTGAGATCTTTGACGCTTTCAATAATGAATTGGCATCTATACTTGTCTGTTTTTGGTAAATCATGTGGTGTTTTACCAGAAAATATACGTGGATCGAAGACATATACAGGTATGACTTCTTCAGAATGGAGAATAGCTTGAGTCAGTGCTTCATTGTCATGAAGACGTAAGTCTTGACGAAACCAAACTATTACTCTCTTTGTCTTCATG
>JALZVN010000265.1 GCA_023299965.1 Saprospiraceae bacterium
CCTTCAGCACTAAGGTTGATTTTATAAACATCTTAGATTGGTGTACAGTATGCGGATAGTCAATATATGTTACTCCTGATAGCGTTGGCTACTAGCTGTTGCAGGCTTGCAACAGTTCACAACCTATTTAGATCCACTGGATCTAAATTGCTTTGCAACAGTTGTTCATCCCTGACGCAAAATATATGTTCTTTTGATTATATGTTACTCTTGGTGGAGCTACCGAATAGTTACCAATTCCTTTAGCACGACCTAAAGAGGAAAGAAGCAAACTGCATTCTTTCATTACTACAATCCATATATAGATTATAGAGTATGCAAAATAGTAGGATATTCATAAGGCAGAAGACACTACTTATCGTGATCTCTGCGTATGTTTGCATCTTATTTTATATTACAGATATATGCAAGATCAAAAGGACGATTTACGAGACATTCAGTGCGTAATTTTCGATATGGATGGAGTCATTATTGACTCCGAATTCATTCATAAGAAAGCATATTATGACACCTTTCGCTCTTTAGGTCTTGACGTACCTGAAGCACTATATAAAACAACTACAGGCTCCTCTACTCTGAATGCTTTTCAGAAGTTGGTAGATCATTATGATTTGGATGAAGATCCTAAAGATTTGGTGGCTAGAAAGCGCCAGTTTTTTATAGACTATTTTCACAATGACCCTAGCCTAAAACTTGTAGAAGGCGTAGAAGACATCATTAAGTATTTTCATAAAAAAGGTAAAACTTTGGTATTGGCTTCTTCTGCATCAATGCCTAATATTGATAGAGTTTTTGACCGCTTCGATCTCAATCCTTATTTCAGTGCCAAGATTAGTGGTGCAGATCTAAAAGAATCAAAACCACATCCCGAGATCTTTGAAAAAGCTGCAACGCTTGGTAATACTTCTAGAGAAAATTGCATCGTGATAGAAGACTCAGACAATGGTATCACAGCCGCAAATAAAGCTGGTATTTTCGTATTCGGCTACGCAAATCCTATGTGCAAAGATCAGACACTAGAAAATGCCGATCAAGTGATTAGTGAGTTCCGCGAATTGAAGAACTTGATTTAGTATACTCACTCAACCAAATTCGTTTATAATTACAAGGATAGCTTTTCCTTTCCTTCATGATCAAAAGGTACATTAATCCCTACGCCACCTAGATCAATGGTGAGATGACCAGTTACACGGTAGTCAATATTTTTTGCTTTAAGAAGATCCTTAAGTTTGAGTTCTTGAAAAATCTCTTTAAGGGGAACAGAACAAATAATCGGCAAGGTGAAATCTGACTTTGCAGGCATTTTCGTGGACACATCTTGTTTAATATGGGTCGTCTTTTTCCCATTGATGAATACGTCAAAATCCATCGCCTTGATTTGTGCGCCTATAGCATTGGGATTATTAAATACTGCATCTGCGTTGAGTTTTACAGAATAAGGCTTCTTTATAGAGAGAGAATTAAACTTGATGTTTTCCACTTTTTTGAAGGTAGGTTTCTCAGGGGCGGTACAAGACCCTAGTAGCAATGCTGCGCAAAAAACAAGTAAATATCTCATAAGTTATTTTGATACAAATGTACCGAAGTACATACATATTAACAAGTTCAAACTAATACCAATTGTATTATAAAATTATCTAAAAGATTTAGAATAGAAATGGCTGATATCAAGATGACCGCCCGCTGCGTAGCAATATTGGTCCAACGGATTAATATAAGAAGGGACCTGTCGAAAATTGGAGACAGTATGTAAGATCTCCGTATGATATCCTTAGCTATCGTGAGCATTTCTAACCTGCCTATGCCGGCCGGCGCAGAGACCTGACTACCACAGGCAGGTCGGTCATTTATATCTAAATATGTGGGTAATGTTATAGTTCAATTAGTATAATTACCTTTAAGGTCTATCAAAGACTAATTTATACACTTAAAATGATACATTTTAGTCCTATAATAGAAATTCAATTCATAAAAAAGATAATGGAAAAAACAGTTACAGAAGCAATTGCTTACAGACGCTCAGTAAGAGTATATAAAGAAGATGCTATAGAAGTAAAAAAGGTAAAGGAGTGTTTAGTCAATGCTTCTCTAGCACCCAATAGCAGCAATCTTCAACTTTGGAATTTCTATCATATAACAGATAAAGAAACGTTAAAGAAAATGACTGTAGCTTGTTTAGGACAAAATGCAGCAAGAACAGCTAAACAAATGGTGGTCGTAGTCGCGCGGAAAGATCTATGGAAAAAACGTGCTGCAGCTAACTTGGCTGTTATAAACAAAAGCGATTCTTCAACAATGAGTGAGAACGAATTACGAGGTTTGAAAACGGCGCAGACTTATTATGGCAAACTCATCCCTGCTATCTATACAGACTTTTTAGGCATTTTAGGTATGATCAAGTATCTGATCTTTCAAGTTGTGGGTTTATTTAAGCCGACCTATAGGCAAGCACGCTTAAGTGATATGCGTATTGTAGCCCATAAATCTGCAGCTCTTGCAGCCCAAAATTTCATGATTAGCATGGCCGCTATTGGCTACGATACTTGTCCTATGGAAGGGAGTGATACTTTGAGAGTGAAAAAGATTTTAGGTTTGCCAAGAGGTGCTGAAATCAATATGGTGATTAGTTGCGGAATTAGAGATGCAACAGGTGTTTGGGGAGAGCGATTTAGAGTTCCATTTGATGAGGTGTATAAAGAGATATAAAACAAGAATATTGTACTCAATAATAAAGGCACTTTTTTCAAATACTCCTATAGGCTAGCATTTATTCTACTTTCAATAGGTATTCTTTGGTATGGTAATCCACTCTTCAAATAGTAGGATTCCAGCTAGAATGCATTAAAGACTACTTGTGGACACACCTAATTATCTTCATACATCGAAAAAACGGTATGAATCATCGAAATATCACGGCATGATCCAATAATAACCATTAGATTAGTGTTATCGTAAGACATAGTGATACCATTTGTAGTTTAAAATGGCGTAATACTTAATAATAGATTGATTATGAAAGACAAGATTAAAGACAAAATACTCAGTGGATTGAAGGATTCTATACTTGGTAAGAACTCTGCACCTGAAGGAAATAATAAGAACGATCTAGCGGATGGCATCATTCGCAACCATACTATTTGGTCTATGGGAGCCGGATTCATTCCTATACTGATCGCAGATATATTTGCGGTATCAGCCTTACAACTGGATATGATCAGACAGCTGTGCAAGGTATATGATATTGATTATGAAGAGACCCGAGGAAAGGCTATTGTTACTTCTCTTACGGGAGCTACCATAGCGCGATTAGGGGCACGGTCAGTGATAAAATTAATCCCTGGATTGGGTTCAATTATAGGCGGGGTGACTGTTTCTATCTTTGCAGGAGCTTCTACCTATGCATTGGGAGAGGTATTCAAATCTCATTTTGCTTCTGGAGGCACTATTTTGGACTTTGATCCAGAAAGAGTAAAGAAATTCTACAAAGAGAAGTTTGAGAAAGGTAAAGATATCGCTAAAGAGTGGAAGGATGAAGCCAAAGATGTAGCGGAGGATTTGGCTGCAAAAGGCTCTATTGTAGTTGATGATTTTGTGGACCATACAGCGGATTTGATTTCCGATGACGAAAATGAAGCGATTGAAATAGAGGACGAAAAGGATATCCCCTCTTCTAGCAACGCCTCTCCAGCTACTGAGTTTGTCAAGAAGGCTTTTGAAGATGACCCTCTTTCTAAGTTGAAAGAACTTGGTGAACTAAAAGCATCGGGTGTTATCACGGAAGATGAATTTGTACGCATGAAGAAAAAAATCATTGATGATTTTTAATATCAATAGTTGTTCTAAGTTTAAAAAAGCAGTCTCCTTTCAGGGGCTGCTTTTTTATTGCTTGATTTCAGACTATTCCGTTTTCATTTGTCTAAAGGTCAAACTTATACGCCCACGTTCAGAGACCACTTTCGGAATAGCATGCTGCCATTCTTCTTGAATAGATATTGGCATGTAAATCAATGAACCCGGTGTAAGTACATAATTGAGTATCTCTGTTGGTACCTTTTTTCTTCTAATCTGAAAAATTCGGGTATCCCCAACACTCAAAATGGCGACACCAGTCTCTGATTCCAAAAAGTGAGTCGTGTCCGCATGCCAGCCCATTTTTGATTTTCCATCTTCGTAAAAATTGAGAAAACAATTGTTAGGTTTAAATCCTATGACTGGCTCTAATTGATCACTCAACTCTTGCATAATAGGATGAAAGGGATCAAGAGAACGATTTTTTTCTGACTGAGCGTAAGGCTGCCCAAAGCTTGCTGTTTTTCTAGCTCTCATACTATCGTCCCATCTTATACTCGAACTAAGAAGACTATATATGTCTTCAGCCTTTTCGAAGAAATTAGGTTTAAAAATGATTGCTGACTTTATGTCTATCATAATAAGTTATTCAGAATAATACGTTTTAAATATTCAATTAGCGTGTTATCACAAATTTCACAATTTACCTGATCAATCTGTGAATGAAAAGAGATATAAAAGCAATAAGCTCAAATGCTTTTTTACCTTTTCCAGCCAACACCAGCGAAAGATAAAAAAACAGAACAGCTTTATTACTTTTTTACTGCACATCTTGATTTATAATTTCGGGTATAATAACGAGGAATTAGAAATAGAGGACGAAAAGGATACCCCCTCTTTTGAAGATGATCCGATTCCCGATTTGGAAAAACTTGGTGAACTAAAATCATTGAATGTAAACACAGAAGATGAACTTAAGCGCGTGATGAAAAAAAAATTGATCATTTTTAATATCAATAGTTGTCTTTAGATTGAAAAATACTCCATAAAAGACCTTCCATTTTATTTTCAATCCAAAATCATTCTTCCGAATGAGGAGGGCACATGAAAATCTGGGTTCGTTGTTTTAGGGTCTACCCACGCACTCCATTTTATAGTCCCTACTCCATCGGTAAGATCAATACAATGACCGCGATACAAGCCTATTTGTATTTCTTTGTTTTGAAGTACACCTAGAGAAGCTAAGGTTTCGAGCTTAAATTTCCCCTGCAAGGTGTAATATTCATCATGGATTTCTGTTTGAATTGCTAAGGAATCCGGCCACTGCCAACTTCTATCAAAGTCTCTATAGTGGACGGCCTTATAGTCTAAAACACGACCTAAGGGATCCATCTCTAAAACATAGTAAGGATTCATATTGTCATCAGAGCGAAAGAATATTTCTACTCGTTCCGAATGTATGACTTCTAATTTATGGTTTGTGACTACATGCATTAAAGGTTTAGGTCCTTCAGCAACAAATCGGAAATAAATATCTATATCATCATAATAGGCAGCGAAAGAAGTAGCTGGAGTATCCTCCTCTTTCCAAGGATAAGTAAAGTCCCTGCGTTTGGCTATACTTTCCCAATTTACTAATTGCTTTATTTTAGGAATAGAAAATTTCTTCATAAATATGTTTATACGGTCTTGTAAGCCTTGTGAAGGTAGGTTTTCATTTTCTTTAAAAAAAGAAGGCTTGCTTTTTTTTAGGAATTGAGGAGGAGGTATTTTTTTATGATTGGTTAACATCGATATCAAAAGAATATGTCCGAGTCAAATGCTATTGTCCATCAGCCTTTGGTTATAATATTCAAAAATACTACTTTTAGATTCACAATTTTCAAAGTGCTTTAGTAGTATACCTATGAACGTAGTTAAACATATAATCCTTGCCTTAATATTCCTTATCCAATACCAATCTGCCTTCGCCCAAATAGACACCATCAAATATGGCTTGAAGGGACAGATAATCAGAGCTTTGAGCTATTCTCCTGCTTCACCGAATACGTTTTATGCAGGATTGAAGGGTAATAATTTTGGGACTGCTTTGATCTATAAGAGCGAGGACGCTGGCAAAACCTGGGAAGCATTGAACAATGGTAAAGCATTAAATCCTTTTGCAGCAGATATACAAGCAATTGCAGTGGCGAGCGATAAAGCGATGAGCATGTACGCAGGCACTTGGAAGGAAGGCTTATTTAAAAGTATCGATCAAGGTAATACTTGGCAAAAAGTATTAACTGCTCCATCTGCTGATATCAGAAGCCTTAAGACAGGCATTCAACATCCAAATTTGGTCTATGCGGCAACTTCTGCCTTTGGGGTTATGAAGAGTACTGACAATGGCGCTACGTGGATGAGAAATGACCCTGCTGCTATAGACAGTACCTTTCAATTCGCTTGGTCTATAGAGATCGATGAAAACAATGACAATATCGTATATGCGCAAACTTTTAGAAATGGGATATGGAAATCAATAGATCAAGGTGAAACTTGGAAACAAATACTTGCTGTAGAAGATAAAGTATCTTGGGATCTCAAAGTATCCGACCAATCTATCTGGGTGGCCGCTAGTAAATCTAGAGACTCGATTAGTGTTGTGCATTTTAGTGCTGACAGTGGATCTACCTGGGAAATGCTAGACGATGTGCCTCAAGTCGGAGTTAATCAGATAAATGTAGTAGAGCATAATGATAGCCAACAACTTTATCTAGGATCTTGGTCAGGCGGTCTTTACAAACTGGAGGATAAGATCTGGACTAAAGTAGAAGATGTAGATTACGATACGATCTCTGAAATATTACCTACAGAAAAAGGGGTGTTAATTGGCAGTTGGGGCAACGGCATCTATGAATTAGGAATGTAGCGGAAAGGATTTATGGTATTTAGATTTCTTTCTTGAAAGTAAATATTGACCTTATTTTTTATAAAATACAACACCGAAGGTTTCCTCATACTTATTCCACATTTTCTCTTCATTCTCGAATGCAAAATCTTCGGCAAACTCTTCTCCTCTCGCAGAGCTATGTTTAGATTTTGTTTTCATCCGATCATAGTGATGACCTAGTTCATGCAATAGAATATGTAATAACTGATAAGCTTTTATCTGATCTTCGTTAAATTCGCAAAAATAAAAATCTTCTCTTTTTGTTGACCTGACACCTAATCTATTGAATAAGTCTTTATGATCTTCAAAGTAATCTTTATTTAGTTCAATATCCATTTCTTTTGGCCATGCAGAAATACAAATCACACCTGAATAATAGTATACCCCATCAGTGTCTCCGTCACCCATATCTAACACAATAGCATCAAGTCCATTACAATAAATCTCCCAACTTGGTATGATTTCAATAAATCTTAATACATCCCGTTTCTTTAAGAAGTGCTTGTATCCTTTCCCAGGTTTAACACTGTCTATTTGAATTTCATTTTGGGAGGTATTCCAATAGTTTGGCGTTACCTCGTGGTTATTCTTTTTTAATGGTTTTCCGCCAACTACTTTAGGAGTTGTTTTTCTGTTGATTCTATTTTTCATAAACCCTCCTCTTACTTCTCTTTACTTTCTATATTTTATTTATCCTTTCTACAATATGATTGCCTGAAGCTAGATCTGTAAGCACTAAAAAGTAAACTCCGTTTACTGCATCCGATAAATCAACGCTACGACTATTATAGCTATTCAATATTTCAACTCCTTGAAGGTCGAATACTTGTATAGTGTACTCTATGTTCTCGGTGTTTTCAATTCTTACTATATTCACAGTGGGGTTTGGATAAATAGAGACTTTTATGTTTGCCAAATAATGTGTCGAAGTAATCAAATCCGAGCCATCACAATTTTCATCAATTCCATTACCTGGAATTTCGGTAGCATTTGGATTGATACTAGCGTCTTCATCATCACAATCGGCTACCAATAGAAAACTATCGCTATCAAGATCATCTTCTAACGTAGAAGGATCACAATCGTCATCTTTGCCATTGTAGGCAATTTCAGTCATGCCCGGATTTATACTTGGATCTGAATCATCACAATCTACATCTGCATTAAAGCCATCATTATCATCATCTGGGACAAGCATGGCTAATTCCGAAACACATATATTATCCACATAATTACATTGATTTGACCCATAGGCTACTCCATATAGGCCTGAAGCCTTTACATTGAAATCTAGACTGTAAAAAACAGCATCATTACATATGATTTCAAATTTTTGATTTGTAAAATCTAATCTGAAATTATATTCTGTAAATGCATTAGCAAGCGGTAAACAATACGGAAGGACTTCCTCATCAATGATAAGGTTATTTTTACTGTCTATTTCAACTCTTTTTATGCTAGTAAAATCACTGGCATCTGTAAAGCTCTCCAGAAAATCAAGCGTCAAAATCCCACACTCATTCAAAAAATCAAGAGAGTACTCTATAGTAGTCGGAGCATTCAGATCGAGTATATGTATCAATTCTGACTCCCCGCTTCCATTCGACTGATAATAGCGACTAGTCACATCAAGGACGTTGCCTCGCTCTGCATCCCAACACAATACTCTTGGATCAGATGCAGCATCAAAGAATTTTGACCAAGCACCGCTTGCCTGAGGAAGAAGATCGTCGTTGCAAGTGAAAGCGTCAAAGTCTTCAAAAGCAATGCTACAGTCTTGGGCATTACCGTTGAAACAAATCAAAATAAATAATACTAGGGGAAATAAATTTTTCATAATGAGCTTAATATTGTTGGTGACAAAAGTAATAAACCTTGTTCAATTCTAAGTTTCAAATAACTTTTAGGATAAATCATTAACTGTTTCTTGAGTTGAAAGTAGAACAGGATGAATTTAGATCAGGCGAGAAGTAGGAGTTTAGACTTAGCTAAGCGAGAGTGATAGTAAGGAGGTGAGGTACGAACCGTGTCCAGACAGCTTTTTTCTAGCTGTCTGGATACCGAAGCGGACGCGGAGTCCTGCATAGCACGACCCTGATGGTCCGTTTTTCTTTCGGGCCATCAGGGTCTCGCCCAAAACATCATTACACGTATCTCCATTCAATTACTCTGGATATATTAGATAAGGCTTGCGCTGTGTCTGATATTTTCTTAAGCCCTCCTGCCAAGTTGCTTTGATCTCTG
>JALZVN010000266.1 GCA_023299965.1 Saprospiraceae bacterium
TAGAATTAACGCTACAAATAGTCCGTCCTCGCCGAGGCAAGTTTGCCTCGGTTCCCTCGTTATTTTGATCCACTGGATCAAAATTGCTGCGCATCACTCGGTCACATCAACGATTATCCTCTTATCTCGATTCGCTAACTCCCATGCGGTAGCAAACACAAGCTTTCCGATCTTTTCCATCTTTTCGAAATTGATCTTCTCTACGGTATCTGTGATCATGTGGTAATCCGCGTGCGTACCATTGAAGTAAAAGATCGCTGGGATACCCTTCTCCGCAAAGTTGTAGTGATCTGATCTGTAGTAGTATCTGTTTGGATCACTCTCCTCATTGTAGGTATAATCCAACTCAAGCTGCATGGTGTTTTTGTTTGCTGCTTCGTTGATTTCGTGTAGCTCTGTACTCAGTCTATCTGCACCGATAACGTAAATGTAATTTGGATTGTCTTTGTGCTTATCATCTACACGACCTACCATATCTACATTGATATCCACGACTGTGTTCTCTAATTTGAAGGTGGGATACTCTACGTAGTACTTACTCCCAAGCAATCCTTTTTCTTCCCCGGTCACCAACATCACGACAACAGATCTACGAGGACCTACTCCTGCTTGCTGTGCTTTTGAAAAAGCTTCTGCGATCTCTAGTGCCGTAGTTGTACCAGATCCATTATCATCGGCTCCGTTAAACACATCGTCTCCACGCTTACCTAAGTGATCGTAATGTGCTGAAACAACCACTATTTCTTCTTTTAGTTTAGGATCTACACCTTCTATATATCCCACTACGTTCTCCCCTTTGAGCGTCTTTTCGTCCTTCTTCATAACGATATCAAGTGCTACCGGCAAACTAACCATTTTAGATTTTCCTTTCTTCTCAATCTTCTTTCTAGCTTTTACTACTTTATTGAATTTGGTGCCAATCAAGGTCTTAGCCATACCGGGTGAAATAAAAATATTGTTGGCGAATTTACCTTCTGGCTCCTCTCCCGCTCCTAATTGCAGTCTAGAAGAAAGTAGTATGTTTCTATTTTCTGAAATGGACTTTCTCAAGTCCGCATCGATAATCATGACTGCTTTTGCCCCTTTAGACTGGGCCGTTTTTAGCTTCTCTCTAAAGTTGGACCACTTAGAAGTCTCACTGCTCTTAGATACATGATATTGTCCAGCAGCGTTCTTTGGCTCCCCATTGTATATCAACAATACCTTTCCGCGAACGTTGTTGCTTCCATAATCGCTGTACGCAGGATCATCTATGCCGTAGCCCAGGAACACCACTTCGTCTGTCTTGATGCTAGGCATATTGGCATTGGTGCTTGGGAAAGCAAAGTAGTCGCTCATGTTTCTAAGCTCTTGCCCATTGACGGCGATGCTCAACTCATCCCAGCTTTGGCGATTGAAGTTCACTTTTTGGAAGTAGGTATTTCCTTCGCCCATACGAGGTAGATTCATTCCAGCAAACTGCTCTGCTATATAGTTGGCAGCCATCTTGTTTCCTTTGGTTCCTGTCTCTCTTCCTTCGAATTCGTCAGAGGCCAAAATAGTCAAATGCTTACGCATGTCCTCTGAAGTGATACTATTCATATATGGATTCAAGTCGATAAACGGACTACCATCCGTAAATGTCTTCAACATCACTTTATCCATTTTACTTGGAGAAGTTGTTGCCGTCTTTTGCATTGGCTTGGTAGTAGGCTGAGTCGTAGAACGAGTAGTCGCTCTCTTCATTATTTTCTTCTTGGCAGGTTGTGTACCAGCTGGTCTACTTGTGGGTCTTGTTTGCCCAAATGCAAGGATAGACAGAAGCATAAGTATGCCTGAAATGTAAAACTTCATGTTAGTTGTCATTATAAGTGTAAAAAAAGTCTAATTTAATTCAAGTTCAGCGACTTACAAACTTAGGCGCAAGCTATTTTGCCGACTCTACGGGCGTGTCTTCCCCCTTCAAAATCAGTTTTTAGGAATGCATCTACCATATCAATAGCCTCTTCTATAGAGACATATCTCGCTGGAATAGAGATGATATTGGCATTATTGTGCAGTCTAGCGAGTTCTGCTAGCTCTGTATTCCAGCATAATGCTGCTCTAATGTCTTGATGTTTATTGGCTGTCATAGCAGCTCCGTTGCCACTACCACAGATAATAATCCCTAAGTCAGCAGTGCCTGACTCAACATCATTGGCTACAGGGTGTACAAAATCTGGATAATCGACAGAGTCAGCCGTAGCTGTCCCTTTATCAAGAACGGAAATATCTTGCTTTTCCAAGAACTGGATGATACTTGCTCTATATTCATATCCAGCGTGGTCACAGCCAATGGCTATAGTTGTTTTCTTCATACTATGTTTTTAGGCTAGCGTAGTTTTCGCAAATATCGTTGATTGTATACCAAATGCCATTCAAAATGATACTTATCTATTGAGTTTGTATCGTGGTCCAAACCTATTCGCAAATGGGGTTTCACCAAAGTCTATCTAGTAGACTTTGGTGAGAACTTTTTAAGCATATCTGTAATCTCCGCAGTAAATGCCTCATCTTTGCAATTACCAGCGATTCGAACGACCTCATCTTTCGTTCTTTGAATCATATAAGCGTACTTTTCGATCCAACCATTATCTGTCATTTCTGCAACACTCATCGGTTCAAAAAACTCTAAATATTGTCTAGCTTCATTCGCCAGAGTTCTAATTAAAGGCTTTGCTGCATCACAATTTCCTGAATTGACAAGAACTCTAATCATTGGGATAGATTGCTCATCCAAAGAAAAATTCATGTGAGGGAAAGCTTCAAAATATTTCTTAGCCAGATTTCCAGCCTTTTCTCTTTGTCCTCTATTAAGAAGGTCTTCAGAAGCTCTAAGCATCGTCAATCTGTGACTTTGTACACTAGGCAGATAAGATCTATCGACGAACAAATCGTGTTTGTCAAAATTACCCCATCTAAACTTGTTCATCACATTATCATATAGCTTTTCTGAAGCTACAATTCCATTTCCAATAATTCCGAGCCTTGGATCACCATTGCCCTTCTTAGGTACAACACGTAGTGCCAGACCTTCCAGCTGTAGGTAATCATCTAAGCCAAGAAGAGACTCCGGTCTGCAAGTCACAGCAAAATAAATAGGTCTATCATCGATATTAGAAGATATGATATCTAATACTGCCATATCTCCTTTGAAGAGAGTAGACTTACTCAAGCTAAAAGAAATCCTATCCAGTACATTGGTATCTCTTGGTGAAACCATGCCTACAGCGATGGCTTTATTTCTGTCTACAGGAATATATAAATTCTTAGCAGGCACATAACTGTCTATTTGTCCTTGACCTTGTGGATGATCTTCGGCTACGAATCTCAATGCTTGGTTCAGAGACATCGGACTTTCGTTTCGAACATCTACAGGAAGTTGTGTACGTTTATAGCCTTGGATAGCCTCTGCTGGAATTGTCATCTTGAGTGGAGGAGAATCGTTGATTCGTCTGCGTTGTTGGTTAATGTACCAATCTACTTGAATCAAACTTAAATTGACTACGCGCACATCTGTACGAATACCTTCGGTCTCTTGCGCATACCAAAGTGGATACGTATCATTATCTCCATAGGTAAATATAATCGCATTAGGTTCGCAAGATTCTAAGAAGTTTCTAGCGTAGTCACTCGCACCAGTATGATGTCTACGCGTATGATCATCCCAATTCTGTACACACATGATAGCTGGTGCTGTCAAGACTAACAAGCCTGCAATAATAGCTGGTGTAGCTCCTTGCATCTTACTTTTCAGTAGATTAAAGATGGCTAGTACACCCATCCCTACCCAAATAGAATAGGTAAAGAAAGAACCCGCTAATACATAATCTCTTTCTCTTGGTTCATTGGGAGGTTGATTGGAATAAATGATAATCCCAATACCCGTAATGATGAACAAAGTAAAAAGCGCAAAGAAGTCTTTAGGTCGCTTTTTGAGATGAATCAACATCCCAAACAAACCAAACAAAAATGGAAGGAAAAAATATTTATTGTATGCTTTATCATTCTTGACCTTATCCGGCGCATTTGAATAATCAAATAGTCTAGCATTATCTATAAAGGGGATTCCTGATGCCCAATGTCCTCTGGTCTTATCTGTGGGGTAAAACCCCTGAACTGCGTTTTGTCTTCCAACAAAATTCCACATGAAATATCGGACATACATCCATTGTATCTGGAAGTTGAAAAAGTAACTAATGTTATCCATCTGGTTGGGTCTTCCAGGGGGCAACGGTTTATCTGCGTCTAAACCCATCCATATTTTATGCTGTCGAGCTCTACCCATCTCGTAATGACCAATACGAGGAAATAATATCTCTTTTCTTTTGTCAAATTTGTAGCTAAGCTTTCTATCGATTACTTTATAGCTATCTCCTTTTCTACCTTTTCTTTCTTCCGAATTGGTTCCTACAATTTCGGCATCAAAAGTAGGTCCTTTCAATAGCGGTCTTTCGCCATACTGTTCTCTATTGAGATACGGGATCAACCTTAAAGGATCTGAAGGTGAATTCATGTTGATCGGAGTATCTGCATTGGCTCTGATCACAACCACCCCTATAGTAGAGAAGGCAATCACAGTCATACATGCACTCATAAACGCTACTTGCAATAACTGGTGCTGCTTCTTGTGGATATATTTGAATCCAAAATAACCAATAGCACCTAATATCAATACTAAGGGAAATATTCCACTATGAAATGGCAATCCAAATACATTAACCATAAGTAGTTCTAGCTTTGCCCATAATGTAGGTACTCCTACAATAACGACACGCTGTACAAAAACAAGGGCCACTACACCAGCTAAACCAGCCGCGATAATTCCTCCGATACTATGATTCTCGTATTTCTTGAAATAATAGAATAATGCCAATGCAGGGAAGGTAAGTAAACTCAACAAGTGAACTCCAGTAGACATCCCAGCGGCATATACAGCAAAAACCAACCATCTATCTGATTTTGGGGTGTCTGGCAATAGATACCACTTGATCATTGCCCACAAGGTCAATGAAGTAAAGAAAGTAGACATAGAGTACACTTCTCCCTCTACCGCTGAAAACCAAATACTTGAACAAAATGCGGCTGTCAAACCAGCTGCGGCACCAGCAAATCCAAGTGCTATAGACTCTGTATCTGTCGGCATTTCTTCACGTCCATCTTTTATCATGATTCTACCAAGGATAATCGTAATCCAACATACCATCATCGCCATAAAAGCAGAACACATACCAGATAGTAAATTCACTGAGTGCGAAATATCAGCTCCATCGTTAGAGAATATTTCAGCAATCATAGTGAACATTCTACCTATAAGTAAGAAAAGGGCCGCCCCTGGAGGGTGAACTACTTCCAGCTTATACGCTCCGGTAATAAACTCACCGCAATCCCAAAGACTTCCTGTTCGCTCTACTGTAAAGAAGTATACGATAAAGGCGATGGCAAAAACGACCCAGCCTGTGGCATTTACTATTTTGTGGTAATTATTCATATCTAGATATAATAAAGATGGTTTTCATTCTAATACGCTGGAATATGCTTTTAGTTTGGCGATATTAGCACAGCAATATCATGTTTTTTTCGTAGCTCTAGCAGGCAAATGTACGCAATTATTAGTATCAAAGTGACCCTTTTAGCTATGCTTTGAGCCTTATTAACAGCGGATTACATAATGTTTAACAAAATTATGTATCCATGGTAGCACAATTGTATGTACTAGAGGGTTTTATTCAGAGTTGAATTTAAATTTCACTAAAAACTTGCATACAATGTTAAGTGCAACTATATTTGCGTTCCTAATAGGAAAAAGGGTGATTAGCTCAGCTGGTTCAGAGCATCTCGCTTACACCGAGAGGGTCGGGAGTTCGAATCTCTCATCACCCACCATTTAAAAGCCATCATAACATTATGATGGCTTTTTTTTATGAAATGAATTGATCAATACAGAAGCTTTTCCCGACAAAATCTCCGCTTTCCCCAGAGAAAGAAAAATCAAAGCTTGGAAAAGTAGAAAAATGATAGAAAAAATCATCGACCTATAAGCAATTACATCTCCTAGATTAAGCTTTATACTGGGCTTGAGACTC
>JALZVN010000267.1 GCA_023299965.1 Saprospiraceae bacterium
GATCATGGTACAGGAATTGTCATAGGAGAGACCTGTATCATTGGTAACCATGTCAAAATTTATCAAGGCGTAACCCTTGGGGCATTAAGTGTCAAGAAGGAGGATGCCAAGATAAAGAGGCACCCTACTATAGAAGATGGGGTAGTTATTTACGCTGGGGCTACTATTTTAGGCGGAGGTACTACTATAGGGGCCAATACCATCATTGGCGGTAATGTTTGGATTACGAATAGCGTCGCTCCCGATTCAAAAATTTACTATAATCAGAAAAACCATTCATGAAGTTCGAATCATTAGTAGGAAACACTCCACTTGTACAATTAGAATATTTAGGGGTTAAATCTTCCGTTAAGCTTTTTGCCAAACTGGAAGGAAACAACCCTGGAGGAAGTGTAAAGGATAGAGCAGCTTATGGTATGATACAAGCTGCAATTGATCGTAATGAAATCACCAAAGGCAGCAACTTGATAGAGCCAACTAGTGGTAATACGGGGATAGCTTTAGCCATGATGGCGTGTAGATTTGGAATGAATATTACTCTAGTGATGCCAGAGTCCGCTACTCGAGAGAGAATCTTGACTATGAAAGCTTATGGGGCAGAGGTAATTTTGACACCAGCAACAAAGACAATAGAGTATAGTAGAGAACTGGCAATGAAAATGGCTGCAGAGCAAGACTATTATCTTCTCAATCAGTTTGATAATCCAGATAACTATAAGATGCATGAACGCACTACTGGCCCTGAGCTTTGGCGAGACACTAATGGAGAGATTACCCATTTTGTTTCTGCTATGGGGACTACAGGGACGATTATGGGGGTATCTAGATATCTCAAGTCCCAAAATAAGGATATACAAATAGTAGGAACACAACCCAAAGAAGGATCGCGAATCCCAGGTATTCGAAGGTGGCCGAAAGCGTTACTACCAAAAATATTTGAACCCAGTAGAGTAGATAGTTTCATAGATGTAAGCAGAGAAGAGGCGATTCATAATTCTAGAAGATTGGCTAAAGTAGAAGGGATTTTAGGAGGGATGAGCACCGGCGGCGCGCTTACGGCTGCCTTACAGGTTGCCTCCCAAATTGATTCTGGAACTATAGTATTTATCAATTGCGATAGGGGAGATAGATACCTAAGTACAGATCTATTTTCTTAAAAGAGTATGTATCAATTAATGGTTCGGTCATTTTTGTAAAATACTAAATCACTTTTAACTTACATGTTTGGATTCCAATATATTGCGTAGCAGAAGCGCCTTTTGCAATATGCTATTAGTCAGCGATTTAGCATTTATTACCGAACCATTGTCAATGAAGTGCTGATCTGAAAGGTAGGCTGTCCACTATTTCACCTTCCTTTTCCATCCACCAATGAAGGCGCTCATAGACAGCGTCCTCTGGAAAGTAATTCAATGCCATTTTAGCGAAGATGTGACCATGCTTAGCCTCTGATATCCAAAGCATCTTGTAGAAATCTTTCAATTCCTCGTCTTCCATATTGTCAGCTACAATCTTGAATCGCTCGGCGCCTCTAGTTTCTACAACTGAAGCAATAAGCAGTCTATCCATGAAACGATCCTCAACATTGGGGCGCATATTTTTCATAAGCTGCTTGATATATGGATCCTCAGGCATTTTTTGAGCCAATTGAACACCTCTTTTTTCAAGCAGTTTATACACAGATTCAAAGTGTTCGAGCTCTTCTATAGCAGTTTCGATAAGATCAGGAATCATCTCCACTCGATTCGGATACTTCGCAATGAAGCTCATTGCTGAAGACGAGGCCTTTCGCTCGCAATCCGCATGGTCTATGAGAAAGGCATCAAAATCAGACAATACCGCTTTGATCCAACCTGGCTTAGTTGCCACCTTGAGGTCTATACTTAATTTCATAATGGGGGCTTAATTTAGCTAGTAGCTTCTACTGGCTGTGCGTCGCCTTTTGCATAGGCTTCTGACATATCTTTTGAGATAGCAGATTTAAAGATCTTTAAAAAAGTCTTCGTGTCTACTTGTAAGGAAACGACTTCTCCGTCAATTCTATTTACTCTACCGATGATGCCACTATTGGTAACTACTTCATCTCCTTTTTTTATCTCTTCCGTGAAGGTGTCTTGTAGTTTAGCTTTTTTAGCTTGAGGACGTATCATGAAAAAATACATCACACCAAAGATCATAGCCATCATGATGAGCATACTTGCTCCACCACCTTGTGCCGCTTGCAATAAAATCATATTTATCATTTGATTTGTTCTTTATGTTATTTCTTATTTACATTTGGATGCACAAAACCCTTGATTGTGATCATAGTTCTAGATGGGAATGTATTCGCAATGATAGACACAGGCTTGCTCTGTTCATTGGTTTTACCCGCAGTATTGAACACAACTTTGATTTCACCACCTTTCCCTGGAGGGATTGGTTCCTTCGGAAAAGAAGGCACAGTACAACCACATGTCGCTTTAGCATCAGAAATGATCAAAGGCACAGTACCTGTATTGGTGAATTTATAAATATGCTCCACAGGTCTTCCTTCTAGAACAGAACCGAAATCAAATACGGTTTCTTCAAAATTCATTTTGGCAACTAGAGTAGTATCTAGTGGTTGATTTGCACTTACGGGCATCCTAATAATGTCGGACTTACTGAATCCATCTTTCTTCTTCGCGCTAGAGCTATCTGAAGCAGATGCAGAAGGATCACACGAAATAAATAAAAGGCTAACTAGGCAAAAAAATAAGCTATATTTCATTTGTTAGATTTAAGTCCTAAAATTAGGTAAAAGGTGCTTGATTTTTAGCTATTTTCAAACATTAATATATTTAATAATCAAGTTTTCAGAATTATGTCGCACAATCCAAGACATTTGTTTTTAGCACCCGGAAAGCCCTAAATAAAGGGGAAATACAGGCAATACCCCGTGAGATTGATCCAAAATGCATAGTTTTATGTATTCTAGCGTTTGAATTTGAATTTTTAACATATGAATATATTCTTGATAGGAAGCATGGGAGTTGGGAAGTCTTCTCTAGGGAGGATGATGGC
>JALZVN010000268.1 GCA_023299965.1 Saprospiraceae bacterium
TCAAGCATGAACTATTTCAAAGTTTTCCGCTTACTGCTTTTGCAGGTTATACTGCACCGACATCTACACGAGAAGGGGTTCTGCGCACCGGCTACAACCAACATAGCATCGACCTTGGATTGAGTACTGGTTTTTCAAAAAATAGCACCTTTGGATACCTGGGTGTAGGGCATAGATCAAGAGTAGACATTCCCAATCAAATTATTATTGACACTGAAATCGGTACGCAAGCCAAAATTGGCGAAAGATCTCTTTTCTTAATCTTTCACATCGACGGCGCCTTGAACCTAGAGGACATAGAAGATCCGGAAGCGGACCAGACTGTACTTTATCACAATAATGGTCAATATCTATCTCCAGGCATCAAAATTTCTCTTAACGTAATCAATGACTGGTTTATCAATTTTGGGACCTACGGAGCTATTACAGCTACCAACCAGGGAGCTGCTCCTTCATTAACTATTGGAATAGCCTATAATAGAAAAAACTTTCAGCTATAGTAATCCGAAGGATTAATTCAATACAGGGAAACTCTAGGGTTCATAGGTCACCACGAGCTTGGAATAGCTACTACAATGAAAATTGACAGATGTAGACTAGAGAGAGGCTAGCTTGTAAAGTCAAATTTGATTTTCTCCATATACCATTTGACGTTTTACAGAAGTACTATCCTATAAAATATATAGTCGATATTTCTCTAATGAGAAAGATCGAACTACATAGCCATGAAAAAAAAATTAACCAAATTATCCTATGCTTATAGAAGAGTATCTCTGTAAAAGAGGTACACTTACTTTATTACATATTGGATATTAGGAAGACTTTCTGTCTTTACTCTCCTAATATTTACCTCTTCCTTTTCGTTGTTCAAAAAGGTTTGCAACTTATAGCTACCTAATCCAAACTCCGTCAAGTTGACTGAGATCAAGTGCTCTCCAGGGCTCACATAACGAGATTTAGAAAGAATTACATTGTTTTTTTGATTTACTACTCTGTATCTAAGTTTCCCTTCTACCTTGCTATCCATGACTATGGTAAAATGACTATCTGTAGTAGGACTAGACATAGAGCGAAAAACGTAATTGTTGGCATTTTCTCTATTAAAAAATATGGTATGCGTGATAGACTCATACTCACTAGCATCTACCATTTTTAATCTATAAAAAGCCTCATCGGCTCCTATTTTCAAATCCAAAAAACGATAGTCCGTAATCACCTGTGAGTCTCCTGCTCCATCCAGTTCTCCTACCTCCTCAAAGGTGACTCCATCAGTAGATTTCTCTACATAAAACTTCTTATTTCCATGCTCTGTACTAGTTGACCAGGTCAATAAATTACCTATGGACAATTCTCTTATTTCGATGGGTCTATGGAATATGCATTCCGCAAATACAAAGTTTGTAGCGGATAGAAAAAGTGCGAGTGTATAAAGTGCTTGTTTCATTGTAATTTAGCTTTATTGACTAATCGTCAAATGTTCATTTTTTTTGTTCTAACAATAGTCTATTTGACTATATTTCAGTCTTTAACATATTAAAACAAAATCTATACCAAATAGAAAAATCATATGAAATTATATCTAAAATCACGCTACATCGTATCTTTAATCTTAGTATTTTTGGTGACAAATTGCAGGCAATCTCTTGACTTCCAGCACTATACAAGCCAAAAGGTAAACACTTCTAACAAGGCAATGATAGTAGCAGCGCATCCGCTTGCAGTAGCCGCAGGGCTAGACATTCTAGACCAGGGAGGCAATGCCATTGATGCAATGGTAGCTACCCAATTTGCCCTAGCAGTAGTCTATCCGCGGGCTGGCAATATTGGAGGTGGAGGATTCATGATCTATGATGAAAAGGACAATGAAACAGTTGCACTCGATTTTAGGGAAAAAGCCCCATTTGCAGCCACTACAAATATGTATTTAGATTCTTTAGGCAATCCCATCGCTGGTCTCAGTACCAAAGGGGCGCTTGCCGCAGGTGTTCCTGGATCCGTAGATGGATTACTCCAAGCCTTAGATAAATATGGTCGCCTCAAAGATAGAAAGCGCATCATGCAGCGCGCCATCGATTTAGCACAACGTGGTTTCGCTATTTCTGAATCGGAAGCAAATCGATTAAATGACTTTGCAAAGGACTTCAAAGCGCTAAACAACTATCCGTTTCCTTTCGTCAAGCCCACTCCGTGGAACAAGGGCGACCTGCTGCAGCAGACCAAACTAGCTCAGACTCTGTTGAGTATCCAAGAAAAAGGTAGAGATGGATTTTATGAAGGAGACTGTGCGGCGGCCATCCTAAACACGATGGAGGAAAATAACGGTATTATAGTGCAGAGAGATTTGAGTCGCTACCAATCTCAATGGAAAAAACCAATCGAATTTTCGTTTAGAGGATACGATATTGCGAGTATGCCCCTCCCCTCGAGCGGTGGCATGGTACTCCAGCAAGTCCTCAAGATGCTAGAACCTTATCCCTTGGATAGTTTAGGCTTTCAGACAGCAGAAAGCATCCATTTGATCAGTGAGGCAGAGCGCAATGCCTATGAGGTGAGAGCCAAGTATTTGGGTGACTCGGACCACTATAATGTCCCTGTAGAGCTACTTCTTTCTGATCAATATGTGAGCAGTATGCGAGAGACTATTAATCTAGATAGTGCCAAGCAAAGCCAAACGGACTCTAGGATGCAAACCAAAGCCTTAGAAAGTTTTCAGACCACCCATACGAGCATTATTGACCAGTATGGCAATAGCGCCAGCTTGACGATTACCCTAAATTCCAACTACGGATCCAAACTATATGTCCAAGACGCTGGCTTCTTCCTCAACAACGAGATGGATGACTTCAGTGTGAAGCCAGGTGTACCCAATACCTACGGTCTTGTGGGTGCAAAAGCCAATGAAATCGCGCCAGAGAAGCGTATGCTTAGCTCTATGACTCCAACCATCGTTAAGAAATCTGGTGAACCCTACTTAGTATTAGGCGCACCAGGTGGATCTACCATCATCACTGCAGTGCTGCAAGTCATACTTAATAACATCGTTTATGGCAAAGATCTAGAACAATCGGTCAATGCCTGCCGGACACATCATCAGTGGCTTCCAGATAGGATACTTTTGGAGCAAGACTGTTTGTCAGAAGAGATTCGTAATGCGTTGAAAACTAAGGGTCACAAACTTGACGAGACCAAATATATGGCTATTATTAAAGCGATCCAGCGAACTGTTGACGGAACATTGACTGGTGTAGGAGACAAGCGCAATCCAGACGATCATGCACAGGGTTTATAGGCTTTTGAAATAAAAATCTATAATCTGCAATTTTTTTTCTCGAAGATTGTTGCATTATTTAGAATAGCTATTATCTTTGCGCACGCTTACGATTTGGTAGCTCAGCTGGTAGAGCATTTGACTTTTAATCAAAGGGTCCTGGGTTCGAACCCCAGCCAGATCACAAAGTAGAGCTTGGATTTTCCAAGCTCTTTTTTTTTGCCCCTAAATGAAATATAAGTCGTGATTTTGGTAAGCGTTTGAGCCCTTACCCATGCCGCTACAAGCTTGTAGCAGTTCCCTCCTCATCAAATAGTTAGATATAATTTTTTCCTTTTCTAAGGACCTACCCTTGCCCTTACATGTTTGTAGCGACCCCTCCGCATCAAATAGTTAGATATAATTTCTCCCTTCTCTTGGGGGCCTACCCATGCCGCTACAAGTTTGTAGCCGTTCCCTCCTTATCGAGGTCCACTGGACCTCGATTGCTCCGCAACAGGCTTATTACTTATCAAATAGCTAAAATATAAACTTCTCTCTTATCTTGGGGCCTACCCATGCCGCTACAAGTTTGTAGCCGTTCCCTCCTTATCGAGGTCCACTGGACCTCGATTGCTCCGCAACAGTCGGTCAGGGTCGCTACGTTGCATAGCTCACTATTCGTTCGGCCCTACGGTCTGCCGCAAAAGGCGGCACTATTCCACATCGCTAGTCCAAAAAATAAAATAACTATACACTAATTCCATCATTATCAATACTCTAATGACTAAGATTGCTGCCCTAGGTTCAATTAGGGCATTAGGCTGAATAATAAAAAGGAATATATACTTATCTATGGACTGAATAAAACTAAACCCTAGATCATTTAATCAATATCTTGGAACAAAAGCCTTATTCTTCTTCTCCAAAAGGAAAAGACAGTTGCTGATAAAAGGAAGGCTCTTCATTATTGAGATTAGAAATAGAAAGACCTAAAAGCCTGACACTCTGCTCTAAGGGAAGAATGTTTTGAAAAAGTTCTAGGGCAATTTTTTCTGCGATAGCTTTGTCTTCCATAAACGACTTGGTACTTCTACTCCTACTGAGGGTAGTAAAATCCTTGTAGCGCAGTTTGAGCGTAAGCGTACGCCCATAGGTATTTTTGTACTCTAGACTAGCCCATAGCTTAGACAAGAGTTCTTTTATCTTCATGATTAGCATATCGGTGTTGTCCACATCATTTCCATAGGTGCGCTCTATACCGATTGATTTTCTGCGACGATGCGGCTTCACTTGTCGTTTATCTGTACCGCGTACAATATCATAATAGTATAGCCCTGACTTACCAAACCTCTTTGAAAGACTTAACTTATCCAATTTCAACAGGTCTGCTCCAGTGAAGATGCCCATGCGCTCCATTTTGTCCGCAGTTTTTCGACCCACCCCAAAAAAACGATTGACCGGTAAAGCTGCCAAGAAGTCTGGGGCTTCTTCGAAAGAAATGACCTTGATGCCATTGGGCTTATTGATATCCGAAGCAGTCTTAGCTAAAAATTTATTGTAGGATACACCTGCTGAAGCGGTCAGCTGCGTTTGCTGAAATATTTTTTGCCTTATCTCTTCAGCAATCATGAGTGCAGAGGACAATCCAAATTTGTTTTCCGTGATATCAAGGTAAGCTTCGTCCAAGGATAAAGGCTCTACCAAATCTGTATATTCGTGAAAGACTTCTCGAATAATATTGGATGCGTCTCTATACTTATCAAAATCTGGTCGTACAAAAATAAGTTCTGGACAAAGTCTTTTTGCTTTGAAACCAGGCTGTGCAGAACGTACTCCAAATTTTCTAGCAGCATAGTTTGCTGAGCAGACCACTCCTCTCCTCTCTGATCCACCTACCGCTATAGGCTTACCGATCAGTGCAGGATTATCTCTTTGCTCCACACTAGCATAAAAGGCATCCATATCGATGTGAATAATTTTCCTAAGTCGTGAGGTATCCAATTTTAAGATTCGTGTTTTCACAAAGATAGTGATTTCGGAAAGGCTCTAACGAATAGCTCCCGATTTGAAGGGTTTTTAACTTGACAATCTCTGATGCGTATCTGACAAATATGGCTCGCGGAGTCCCGCAGGGATAAAGCTCGACAAACGGAGTGCGTAGAGACAAGTGGTGGAAGCGGTATCCCTACAATGGCTTTTGCCATTGTAGGGATAGTAGCGGACGACACGGTCCCGACAAAGAGATAAAGCTCCGCTTTTATCTCTTGTACGGGATGGCCCCAAATAAAAATACCTCAACAGCTACTTAGGGGCAAAAAAAAGAAGCTTGTTCGTCTGAACAAGCTCCACATATTAAATTTAAACGGTTTATGGGAACACCTAAGCGAAGTGATAAAACTGCGTCGGCGCTTACATACTTATTTTTTTTTTAGAAGTATCGAGGCGTATTCAAACGCTTAACATCATAGTCGAAGTCATATCCTAACAACAACTCGAATGATGGTGCTCCGATCTTAGTCAAAGTCTGATCATAAGCAGCACCTACACGAAGCCCGTTAGCCAACTGTATAGAAAACCAACCATCTATAGAATCGACACTACTCGTATCATCAATAGCTTCGAAAGCAGAACGGAATGATAGTCCTACCCAGAATGTATCAAAGAACAG
>JALZVN010000269.1 GCA_023299965.1 Saprospiraceae bacterium
CCAATTATCTACCCGAAAAGAGGTGAATTTTACTCCTTTTCCAATCATCTTCATGAGCGCATCTGTCAATTGGTATTCACCATAAGTACGTTTGTCAGCTGCGATGAGTTCGTCCATGGCAGCAAGTAATTCTGTTACTTCGTTTATTTTGTATAATCCAACAATGGCTAGATTAGATTTAGGGATTTTAGGCTTTTCGACTACACGAGTTACACATCCATCTTCAGCGGACTCTATAACTCCAAAGTTTCGGGGGTCTTCTACTCTCTTTACGGCTAAGCAAGATTTTTCAGAATCCATGAAAGCTTGTAAATTCAATTCTAGTATAGTATCGCCTAGGAAGATAACAATCTCATCAGCGTCTTTGATGGCGTCTTTAGCAGTCCATATGGCATGACCAAGACCTTGTCTACTATCCTGTACGACAAACTCTTTTTTCAAATCTGGATAGGCGCGCTCTACATATAGCTTTATCTTTTCTCCGAGATAGCCGATGATGAATACAAACTCTTTAACGCCAACAGATTTCAATTGATCTATAATCAACGCAATGATAGGCTTACCTGCTACTGGGATAAGGGACTTAGGCTGAGTATAAGTCAGCGGTCTAAGTCTAGTACCTGCTCCTGCTACGGGAATGATAGCTTTCATTAATGATTTTTTATTGCGCATTAAAGATAATATATAATAGCTAATTTTAAACTGAACGAGGGTTTACAACCGAAATACCATCTAATGTTTTAAGCACCGCAGCAGATTTTAAATAGAATTTTGCTAGTATAAGGGCAAAAAACGTATGTATAGCCTTAGCTATTCTGTCTAAAAAGATTTCATTACTAAATGGTGTAGGATTGGTTTAACGCAATAATTGGATACTTGTTTGACTTTTGTTAGGACTAGAATGTCCTTAAACAATTGGGTTCTATCAGCCCAATTTTATCTCAATGAGAACCAAACGATAAGTAGAATAGCGACTAATACGACTACACTGAGGATGGTGCCAAATCCTTTTTTGTGATGATCCGAAAGCTTATTCATAGCAGATTTCCAATCTAGATCTCCAGTTTTATGCTCTCTGGCCAGGACTAGATATTTACTTTTTCCCATTGATCTTTGATCTCCAGGTTTTTCTAAAATCATGAATTCATCATTCATGTAGAGTAGATTATACAATTCAGAGGCTAAATGTTTAGCATGATTTATTTCTATGAGTAGTTTGTTAGATTGTAGGTGTCTCCATTGACCCGATTGAACATTGCCATTGACAGAAAAAAGAAACTCACTCTCTTCTTTAAAGAAGTACAACACGGATTCTTCAAAGTCCTCTTCATCTCGTATTTCTCTCCAAGGGAAGTCTCCCGTGTAGTATTCACGTTCCTCTAGATCCTCGCTCCAGTGCCTGATTTCAGGAATAAGATCATCCAGAAAGTCATCCATATTAGCGTACAAATCTACAGAACGTTTGCCTTGTCGATTTTCCAAACTTAAAGATGATTTAGCCATGTGTATTTGAATATCAATGATAATGGAGCACAAGATAAAAATACACTGAAAAAGATGAAAATATTAATTGCTAGCCTGCCTCTTTCCATAAAACTTTTTGTCTACCACAAGGAGACCAAATGAATCACAGTTTTCCTTGGTTTGCACCGCATGATGGGATCCATGCGCGCGAAGGATAGCGCGAGAGAATTTATTGTCCAAGTGTGTAAACCACTTAAATCTTCGGTGGATATACACATCGTGTACCAAGAAGTAAATTAAACCATATATGGAAATACCAATTCCAATGAAAGTCAATAGGAAGTAAGCAGGGTAGCTAAGCCCAACCGAGTAGCAAAAAGCACTAGGAACAGCAAATACCAAAAAAAACAAGTCGTTCTTCTCAAAAAAACCATCCCCTTCGTGATGCGGTTGGTGATGATCTTCATGCCATACCCATAATACACCATGCATAACGTACTTATGCGTCAACCAAGCTACAAATTCCATTATAGCTGCAGTTCCTAAAGTGATGAATATATACAGTAGTATTTGCATGATTACAAAGATATTAAATAAAATTCACAAGGTTCAAAAGTGTAAAAAAAGCCACTTGGATGATAAACACCGCACCAGCGACTTTGTTGACCTGTTTGCCTAAGAATTGGTGGTATATCCCGAACATTACAGCAGCGATGAGCCACCAGGCGATATAGTTTTGTATTGGTACTTTTACACTTTCCCAAGTCCACATCGTCCATTGAATGGCGATAGGCTCTATCAGCAAATCTAGCAACAGCATCAGTGTAGCGGCAAGTACTATTTTGAGATAGATACTACTTTTAGTAAAGACTTGGTCGACAAGGTTACCCGCAGCAATGACGAGCAGTAACCAGTTGACACCTATCATTAATGGCGTTTCCCAAAGTTTGAATCCAAGTATATCTCCATAGCTATACACGCCAAATATTCTTCCAGTCTGAACACCTAAGACCTCTAGACCATATCCGAGGGCAAATACCAATACTCCAAACCACAGCATAGATTTTCCTTTATGCTGATCAAAAAATACAACAATAGCTAAAGACAACAAGAGATTCACCGGTGTTCCGTACACCAGTTGCGGCATCAGCTCTAAACCGATACCCGCAAAGCCAACCGTGTAAATAATCATCAAAAATACTATCGCCAGTTTCTCTTTCATTCATGCATTATTTCGTCCACTATTTTTGCACTCAGTAAGCACAGTGGTATTCCTCCTCCTGGATGGACAGATCCTCCACAAAAATATAAATTCTTAATTTTATTACTAAAGTTTGCATGGCGCATAAAAGCAGCCATTTTATTATTAGAGCTACTTCCGTACAAAGCTCCTAGATGCGAAGAGGTTCGAGATTCTATAGTTCGTGGATCTAGCAATGACTCCACTTCTATGAGAGATTCGATATCTACACCTAAGATGCGATTTATTTTATCTACTATTTGTTTTCGAGCATTTTTTATAAGTGCATCCCAATCCTGTCCATTTTGATGAGGTGCATTGATCATTACAAACCAATTTTCGCATCCCTCGGGTGCGTCGCTAGGTACATACTTTTTAGAGATATTGATGTACACAGTTGGATCCTTATATAGCCCGCCCGCTTGCATTGTTTCAAACTCCATTTTATAATCATCGCTAAACAAGATGTTATGCACATCCAGTTCAGGTGATGTTTTCTTCACTCCCCAATAAAAGATTACTGCAGAAGTTGAGCGTTCCTGATTAAGCGTACGCTCAGGATGAGCCACATCGGGAAGTAGTTTTTTATAGGTGCTATATATATCCATATTTGAAATTACCTGGTCGTAAACTAGCTCTTCGCCGTCAATATTCACACCAGTTGCCGAGTCGTTATCCAAATTGATTTTGTCTACCTTCTTTCCAAAATGAAATTGCACTCCTTTTTTTTGAGCTAGGTCGAACAAGGAAGTTGTAATGTTGTGCATCCCACCGTGAGGTACAAAAGCACCAATATTATATTCAAAGTGCGGAATGATCGTTAGCAGCCCAGGCGCTTTATATGGATTACTGCCGTTATAGGTCGCGTATCTATTGAGGAGTTGTATGAGT
>JALZVN010000270.1 GCA_023299965.1 Saprospiraceae bacterium
GATGGATGGGATTTTTAAATCACTTAGCATAGGTATGGATAGAGTATTAATAACAGATAAGAGCAACGCTTTACTACAAGACGGCTTGAAAGACTTAGGTTTTGAGGTAGTTAATATGCCTGATGTAGATCAATCTTATGTAGACGCAAATATTCATGACTATGAGGGGATTATCGTTAGGAGCAAAATTACTTTATTTGAGTCTACTCTGAAAAAGGCTGATAAGTTAAAATTTATCGGAAGACCTGGCTCTGGACTTGATTTGATAGACTTGGATTACTGCGCCGCAAAGGGGATAAAAGTTTGTAGATCAGCTACTAGTAATAGCAATGCAGTTGCGGAACACGCTATGGGAATGCTTTTAGCATGGATGAATAATCTTGTAAGGAGTGATAATGAAGTAAAACAGAAGATTTGGAGAAGAGAAGCCAATCGTGGTTTCGAAATCGAAGGGAAAGCCATTGGGATCATTGGATTTGGGAACACAGGGAGTCGTTTTGCGCAAAAATTGCAAGGATTTAATGTCAGGGTCTTGGCATATGATAAGTATAAAACGAACTATGCAAAAGGCTTGTCCTATGTAAAAGAGGTAAGCATGGCGGAGATTTGCCAAGAAGCCGACATCTTAAGCTTTCATTTACCGCTCAATAAAGAGACTAAATACTATCTGAATGCTGAATTAATAGAGCAGTTTCGGAAGCCCTTTTTAGTTATTAATACTTCTAGAGGTCCGATTGTAGATACGCAAGCCCTTTTGGAAAGCTTGAGAAAAAGGAAAATTTATGGAGCTTGTCTAGATGTTTTAGAAAATGAAAATCCGTTGAACTTCAGCAAGTTAGAGGATGATATGTACGAGCAGCTATTCAATATGGAAAATGTACTACTCAGTCCTCATGTAGCAGGATGGTCAGCAAAATCTAAAATTCAAATGGAGTCTTTCCTATTGGCTGAAATCTCAACAAAGCTCAATATTCAAGTTTAGAAACCTGATTTATCAATAGTTTTTGGTGAAAATAGAGGCTGCATCACTTTATCTTTACAGAGCAAGGATAGCTATATCATTTAGTTTAGGCTCTATTCCTACCTATATTATAGGAAGCTAAGCGCTTACAGATGAAATAAATATCTGATATATAAATGGATTTCTTTTTTCAAAATCTGATAAGCAAGAAAATGTGTCATTGGTCAGTCAAGCGAAACCGATTTGTTTTGATAAAAGGCGCATTTTCATTAACATTGTGGATTCTAATGGAAAGAAAAAACCATATTTATTAACGTATAAAAAAAACAATACTGTATGAAACGAAATGTACTACTTTCATTATTGTTCATACTTTTTGGGACTGTGGCGTACACTCAAAGTACCTCACTCTCTGGAAAGGTTACAGACCAAGTTACAGGCGAGCCTGTAATGTTTGCTAGTGTTGCTATTTACAAAAATGGCGTACTAGTTTCAGGTGCGGAAACGGACTTGGATGGAAATTACAATTTCTCGAATATCGATGGTGGTACATACGATGTCGAGCCTTCCTTCATTGGTTACCAACCAACTAGACTTAGCGGTGTAGTAGTTTACGAAGGTCAGTCAAATGTGGTAGATATTACTATCAGCGAAGGAGTCGTAATGGATGAGATCGAAGTAATCGGATACCGTGAGCCGTTGATCAAGCAAGATAATACTACTCAAGGAACGACCGTGACTGCAGAGGAGATCAAAAATCTTCCCACTAGATCTATCAATGGTCTGGCCGCTACATCTGCGGGTGTAGGTGCATCAGATGATGGTGGAGCGCTTAGTATTAGAGGTGGTAGAACCGATCAGACAATATACTATGTTGATGGTATACAAGTAAGGGGTAATTTGATTCCTGAATCTGAAATTGACCAACTTCAAGTAATTACCGGTGGTGTTGATGCGAGTTATGGTGATGTTGCAGGTGGGGTAATCTCTATTACAACAAAAGGACCATCTTCAAGATTTGGTGGTGGAGTTGAAGTAGAAACTTCTGAGATATTTGATAACTATGGTTACAACTTATTCAGAGGTAATATTAGTGGTCCCTTATTAACGAGAAAATTTGAAAACGGAGAAGAGAAGTCTATCGTAGGATTTCGTGTTTCTGGACAATACAGACTGCAGACTGATGACGATCCACCAGCACTGCCTGTTTTTGTTGTAAAAGACAACGTTTTATCTGAATTGGAAGCAAATCCGGTTCAAAATATCTTAATAGGTGGTCAGGAATCATTTGTTCCTTCAGCACAATCCATTGGAAACGAAGGTGTCGACGTGTTGGACTATAGACCAAATGAAGAAAACGAAAGGATAGATTTTACGGCTAAAATTGATGCTCGTTTGACGGATCAGATTGATGTTACATTATCTGGTACTTATAACAACGAAGATGACTATTTTACGCCGGGTTACGGTTCTTCTAACTCTGCAACATCTACTTGGACTACTTTCAATAGTAGTAATAATCCATTAGATGAAAACGAGAGAATCAGAGGTAATTTCAGATTTAGACATAGATTAGGCGGACAGCCAGGTAGTGATAGCGATGCTGCTCCTAGTGCTATCCAAAATGCTTCGTATATTTTGCAAGTAGGATATGAAAGACAAGATAGAGAAATAGGAGATTCTAGACATAGAGATAATTTTTTCAATTATGGTCATGTTGGAGACTTTGATATTGAATGGAATCCATCATTTGGACCAACTGAAGGACCTGGTATACCTCAGCCTCCTGCAGGTCAAGTTAATATAGGTCATATTGATTATAGTCGTGATTTTGTTAACTATACTCCAGCTGCGACGAATCCAATTTTAACCAACTATAATAACCTAGTTGTTGATCCTACCACTGATAATGACTTTTTTGCTATTAATGGTCAATTTAATGGAGCGACTACTAGTATCTGGAATTTTCACTCCAATGTTGGTCAAGTATTTAATACTTATCAAAAAAGAGAAAGAGAATTCGTAACGATTAATGTGAATAGTAATTTTGATATTGTTCCACAAGGAAAGTCAGAAAAAGGAAGACACTCTTTCCAATTTGGTATTAGATATGAGCAAAGATTTTTGCGTGGATATGATATCAACCCAAGAAATATTTGGGAAGGTGCAAGAAATCTTAGTAACAGACACCTTACTTCAGTTGATACACTTAATGTAATTGGTCAGTTTACTGATTTAGATGGAGATACTTTAGGTGTAGCTGGAGCAACGGTAGATGTTTATGCTCCTATCTTTCAACCAAATGCTGTAGCAAACAATTACTTTTTCGAAAGAGCAAGAGCTATCGATGGTACTCCAATTGGAGAATACTTTAATGTAGACGGAATTAGTCCTGAACAACTTTCATTGGATCTATTTTCAGCTAGAGAGTTAAATGACCAGACAGGATTGAACTTGAATTATTTTGGATTTGATTATACGGGAGATAGGATTTCTAACTCTGTGACCTTTGATGACTTCTTTGATTCAGTGGATGAAAATGGAGTTAGGGATCATCCAGTGGCTGCTTTTCAACCTATTTATGCTGCCGCTTACCTACAGGATAAGTTTAAGTTTAAGGATGTAATATTCCGAGTTGGGCTTAGAGTAGAAAGATACGATGCAAATACAAGTGTATTGAAGGATCCATTTAGTCTATACGAAGTAGTGAACGCAAATGACTTTTACAACTTTGACGGAAACGAAGATTTAGTAAGACCAGAAACAATTGGTGATGATTTTAGTGTTTATGTAGCTGGAGATTCAGAAAGATCTAATGTGGTTACTGCCTATAGAGATAATGAAACTTGGTATTTTGCAGATGGTACACAAGCTAACGATGGTAATGTTGTATTTGGTGGTGAAGTTGTAACTCCAAGACTTTATGGAGAGCGTGTTAATAACATTCAGGATGTAAATTTTGACACGGATAATTCATTTGAAGATTTCGAACCAGAAATCAACTGGATGCCTAGATTGGCTTTCTCTTTTCCAATATCTGATGATGCCAATTTCTTTGCTCACTATGATATCTTGGTTCAGAGACCATCTGAGACACAAGCATTAACAACTCCACTTCAGTATTTCTACTTCAATGAAAGAGCGCGTAATACGTTATTTTCAAATCCGGATTTGAAGCCTCAGAAGACTGTTGATTACGAGGTAGGATTTCAGCAAAAGTTGAATAGAATCTCAGCGATTAAAGTGTCAGCTTACTACAAAGAACTAAGAGACTTGATACAAAGAAGAACGTTCTTGAATGTAGCAGATGTTAACAACTATACTACTTTTGATAATCAAGATTTTGGTACAGTAAAAGGATTTAGTTTTGGCTACGATTTGAGAAGAACGAACAACGTTCAAGTAAATGCAACATATACGCTTCAGTTTGCTGATGGTACAGGATCTGATGCAAATAGTGGTGCAGGATTGACATCAAGAGGAAATATTAGAACTCTTTTACCACTTGATTTTGATGAGCGTCACCGTTTGAATATGACAATAGATTATAGATATGGTTCAGGTAAAAACTATAACGGTCCAACTTTCAGAGGCAAGAATATTTTTGCAAATGCAGGAATTAACCTTAATGGTACTGCAGTTTCAGGAAGACCATTTAATCAAACAGTAGAACCTGAAGTATTTGGTGGATCTGGTAGAGCAGGAACATTGAATGGTGCAAGACTTCCTTGGAATTTTTGGTTGAACTTGAAGATAGACAAGCAGTTCTCTTTGACAAAGCCTGAGGCTGCAAGACAGTTAGGTTTGAATGTTTTTATCCGTGTACAAAATGTATTGGATAGACAAAATACTATAAACGTTTATACCACAACTGGATCATCTGAAGATGACGGTTTCTTGGTGAGTTCTGAAGGAATAGCTGCTCAAGATGCAGTAGGTTCTACAGGTCAAGATTTAGGATCATTTTTAGCAGCTTATCAATGGAGACTAATTAATCCGACATTTTTCAGTCTTCCTAGAAGAGCCTATTTAGGTGCATCATTAACTTTTTAATTCAGAGACTAATTAAATAGAAAGAAATGAATAAAATGAGATATATAACAACAAGCGTATTGTGTTTCTGCGTGATTTCACTTTTCGCTTTCAGACATCCTGAAAATGCTAGCCCAAGTAAAAAGATAGTTAGCTACAGGATAGATTGCGCTCAAGCTACTGCGCAAACTGATATGGATATCAATAATGTCAGAGCAAGACTATTGGTTGGAGGAGATGTATGGTGGGATGGTAACGATGGTCGATATATTATTCCTAAGGTAGAGGCAGGACAAGAAGAAGTATCTTCTATTTTTGCTGGGGCTGTATGGTTAGGAGGAGTAGATCCTGCAGGTAACTTGAAAGTAGCTGCTCAGCAGTTTGGAACAAGTGCAGGTAACTCTGATTTTTGGCCAGGACCGTTAAATAGCGATGGTCTTACGGAGTCTACAACTTGTTCAAATTGGGATAGATTTTTTACTGTTACAGGTGCTGAAATTGACTTGCACCTAGCGCAATTTAGAACTGTGCAGGCAGATATGACAGGGAATGCTTTTTATGATCCAGATTTAATTCCTGATGGTGTTAAGTTTTGGCCTGGTGTAGGTAACGAGTTTTTCTTTGAACGTTTTGAATTTGATTTACCAGGAATTGAACAAGGAGCTTTAGGTGCTTTTTGGGATGAAAATGATGATGGAGTGTATAATCCTCAGTTTGGTGATTATCCAATTATTGAAGTGAGAGGATGTCCAGAACCACAGTTTCCAGATCAAATGCAATTTTGGGTTTACAATGATAATGGTAACGTTCATACTGAATCAGGAGCTGATCCAATCGGAATGGAAATACAAGTTCAAGCTTTTGCTTATGCAACGAATGATGAGTTGAATAACATGACTTTCCAAAGATACAAGCTTATCAATAGAGCGGAGGAGAGTATTGATAGTACCTTTTTTGCGATGTGGGTAGATGCCGATTTAGGTTGTTCTGAAGATGATTATATTGGTTGTGATACTTCTCGTAGCTTGATGTATGTGTATAACACGGATGCAGTAGATGGATCAGCAGGGGATAACTGTACAGGTGGTGTAGCTACATACGGAGATGAGATTCCTTA
>JALZVN010000271.1 GCA_023299965.1 Saprospiraceae bacterium
TTTATTAAAAACAGGAGGTAAGATTTTTGGAGAAGGCGGAGCAGGAGAGCTTTTAAAAATAAATCCTAAAACCTTGATTAGTCGAATGGATAAGCTTGGAATAAAAAGAAAATAAAATGAGGTGAATAACTTTATGTATTTTTTTATTCCCGTGTTTGAGGTACTGGGCAATTGTCTAAAGCAATCGATCTCAAAGGTGCTTCGTCATAGTATCGTTTGTCGATGGCTCCCGATGATTCTTGCTTTATATGATTGTTGTGATATATTGATTTATGATGAATCACTCATGGACGGTTTAATAAAATATGCGTAATTATATATCAAGCGTATAGAGGTACTCTACATTTTGTGTTTAATTTTCGTCCCCTCTTTTATACCCTCTATTACTTTCTGTCATATGCTCATTCTTCTAATAAAAAAGTGAATTAGGAGAATTGTAAAGTGGATTTTTTAGTGAAGCGGATATGTCAATAGTGTCTCATTGTGAATTAGTTACGTAGAGTCATTGTTGAATACTGGGGCCAAATATAAGGGGAGAAGTATTGATATTTCGTACAAAAAAAATAAGAAACATTGAATATTAATTACCGTATTTTATAAATGTCAATTGAGTTTAGGTAACTTTTTTTTCGAAAAAAGCATTTACAATATGTTCTATTGTAAATGAGCATATAAACCAATTGGCAACCCAACACCAGCTCAATTTTGTTCTACATTTGATAGACTGAATTTAGGAGAAAAAATGTATTGATACCTTTAAACCACCAAAAAAACAGATTGCACATGGAAGTCTATTCTACGGCAACATTTCTTGATTGCCGACAAAATCGATTAGTAAATTATATTGTCTGGAACTTTAAAAACAAGACCATTCCGATATATAATCAACTACTATCTGATATCTAGGATTTTTAACAAAGCCCTACCACTTATATGATATTTTTAGATATTTAACAGACTAATAAGCAAATGTTTAGTTTCGCTGTTTTGTGACGAATTTTTTGGCATAGGCTATGCTAATATTTTTGTAGGGACTAGTATCAAATATAGTTGAAGGTGTATAATTTTCAACCCGTATTTCGATTCAGTATTAATGGGAGTCTTATAGATTAGATATTATATTTTACTGCATCTATTTGATTTTCTACGTTTTAATGAAAATTAGGAGGGGTTCGTATTTCAACGAATTATAGTTGAGTAAGCTTCCTAAATTTTAGTAAGAATACGGGGAATAATTTTAAGTAAAAATTATTTAGCAAGTTCAATGTTTAGACTATAGATAATGCGGAAAGAAAGAAAGGTGCCAGAGAGAAAAATAGTATAATTCGGTAAAATATTTTTTTTAATAAATCGCTATAACCTTTTGAAAGTAATGAGTAAATACGATTATATAATAGTAGGTACGGGTGCTGGTGGAGCTACAATGGCTTATAAACTTGCCAAATCAGGAAAAAAAATATTGGTTCTAGAAAGAGGCGATTTTTTACCTAGAGAAACGGATAATTGGAACCCTAAAGCAGTATTTACAGATGGGAAATATAGGACAACGGAGAAATGGGTAGATAAAGAAGAAAAAGAATTTGAGCCTTTTACACACTATTGTGTTGGAGGGAATACGAAAATGTACGGTTCTGCTTTATTACGGATGAGGGAAAGTGATTTTTCTGACGTAAAGCATTATGGAGGTATTTCTCCTTCGTGGCCAATTACTTATGATGATTTAGAACCCTATTATACAATAGCGGAGAAGCTATATCATGTACATGGTAAAAGAGGTGTTGATCCGACTGATCCACCTGCATCATCGGATTATCTGTATAGTCCATTGAAGCTCGAGCCGAGGATGAAAGAAATTTACAAATCCTTTCAAGATCTTGGGTTAAATCCTTCGCCTTTACCAATAGGAGTTAAATTAGCCAAAGATGAAAAAATTAGAAAATCTAAGATTAACCTATCATTATTTGATGGTTATCCTGATCCTACGGAATCTAAAGCTGATGCGCATGTGATTGCGCTTAATAAGGCTCTTAAGCATAAAAACGTAGAGCTTAAAACGAACCGAACTGTTATTAAATTAAATACTAATGAAAACGGAGATAAGGTAACAGAGGTTGTTTGCCTAACTCCTTCGGGAAAAACCAAAATATATACAGGAGAGACTATTGTCGTTTCTTGTGGGGCAATAAATAGTGCGGCATTATTACTTAAGTCTAAAAATAAAAGCCATCCAAATGGCTTAGCCAACTCATCAGGTATGGTTGGTCGGAATCTGATGTTGCATAATAATGGGACAGTCGTAGCTATATCTGAAAAGGAGAATAACTCCAAATTTCAAAAGGCATTTATCATATCAGATTTTTATCATAACGCGCAGGACTCAAAATACCCTTTGGGTTCCATACAATTGATGGGGAAGACAGATCCAGATACCTTAAGAAGTGAATTAGAAGAAATCAATCCGGACAAAAAATGGGATGTAGACGATGTCGCAAATCATAGCATTGATTTTTTCATAACTGCTGAGGATTTGCCGGACCCTAACAATAGGGTAACCATCAGCGATACGGGTCAAATCAAATTGGATTACACTCAAAATAATCTAGAGGCATATACAAGACTCAGAAAGAAATTAATTGGATTACTAGAGCATATTGATTGTGAAGAGGGATTCTGTAAGGATACTGCTTATGCAGGATTTAAGTTAGGCGTATCAGGAGTATCTCATCAAAACGGGACATGTCGATTTGGTGTCGATGCCACTAGTTCAGTGCTTGATATCAATTGTAAATCTCATGATGTAGACAATCTTTATATAGTAGATAGTAGCTTTTTTTGCAGTAGTTCAGCTGTAAATCCAAGCCTTACTATCATTGCTAATGCCTTGAGGGTAGGAGATCATTTATTAACTAAGAGCGGTATTTAAAACAAAGAAAACTAAAAATGGCAAAAAATCATTACGATATAATTATTGTTGGCACAGGTGCCGGAGGTGGTACATTGTTACACAAGCTAGCTGCAACTGGTAAACGAATATTGGTAATTGAGAAAGGAGGTTATATACCTAAAGAAAAAGAAAATTGGGATACTAAGGAAGTATTTATAAAGGGTCGTTATAAGACTAAAGAAGCATGGTACGATAAAAACGGCGATGCTTTTGTACCAGGTCAGCACTATTGCGTAGGAGGCAATACAAAGGTGTACGGTGCAGCTCTTTTTAGATTAAGAGAAGAGGATTTTGGAGAAATAGTACACCATGGTGGTGTCTCACCAGCTTGGCCGATATCATATACTGACTTAAAAGACTTCTATCAGGAAGCTGAAAACTTATATCATGTTAATGGTGAGAGAGGTAGTGACCCTACTGAGCCAAATGAAGTGCGTCCGTATAGCCACTCCGCCATTACACATGAGCCTAGAATTCAAAAATTGTACGATGATTTTACGGATTTTGGATTAAAGCCCTTTCCGCTTCCGATAGGAGTGAAAAAATTAGAATCGAATGACTCTGAATTGGTTTTGGATAGATTTGATGGTTATCCAGATCCTACCGAAAGTAAAGGAGACTCACATGTTGTCGGGGTGAAGCCAAATACTACAAGGGAAAATGTTACTATTTGGACGAATTGTGATGTTCAGCGTTTTGAGACTTCAGAGGTTAAAAATAAGATTTCCAAAGTTGTTGCTATCAAAGATGGGCAAGAAATTAGTGCTACGGCAGATGTATATTGTTTATGTGCTGGTGCTATAAATAGTGCTGCAATCTTATTAAAATCAAAAAATGACAAACATCCAAATGGTTTAGCAAACGGAAGTGATCAGGTAGGGAGAAACTATATGTGCCATAATAACACAGCTATGTTGGCATTGTCGATTAAGCCAAATCCAACAATATTTGGGAAAACATTTGCAATTAATGACTATTACTTTTCATCAGATGATTTTGAATTCCCTCTTGGACATATCCAGATGCTAGGCAAATCTGATCCTGTAATGTTTGAAGAAGAGGCTCCCTCTTTTGCTCCAGGTATTACGCTCAAATATTTAGCGGAACATGCCTTAGATTTTTGGTTGACCTCCGAGGATTTACCTGATAGAAATAACAGAGTTGTAATAGAAGATGATAAACTTCATCTGCACTACACTGAAAACAATCTAGAGGGACATCATAGGTTAGAAAAGAAACTTAAATATGCACTTGAGCATGCTGGATGCAAAAAACATTTAATTCCAAACCATATTTATCTAGATAAGAAAATTCCAATAGGAGGAGTTGCTCATCAGTGTGGTACAGTAGTGATGGGGAATGACCCGGAGACTTCAGTACTAAATAATTACTGTCAAAGTCATGAGGTAGAAAACTTGTTCGTTGTTGACGGTGGTTTTTTTCCTTCTAGTGCAGCGGTAAATCCTGCTTTAACTATTATGGCTATGGCACTCCGAGTAGGAGATTTTATAAATAAAAATATAGTACAAAGTGAAATTTAAATTAATCGTATGCCTATTATTTGTAGCTATTGTTGGAATTGCACAAGAAGTAACTAGTGTTACTCATGTAGCTTATACTGTTTCAGATACTGAAAATGCAGTGTCATTTTTGAAAAAAAATGTTGATGCAAAAGTAAAGTATACCAAAAATATTTCTAGCAAATCGTTACAGAGATTATTTGGAATAAAGGATGAAACGCTCTCTTTGCAACTTACAGTAGTGGCTATAGGCAGTAATGAAATTCGTTTATTGGAGTTTGACTCTAAACTTCCAGCAAGAGTAATTCCATTTGATTCAAGGTCTAATGACTTGTGGTTTCAACATATAGCCATAGTGGTAAATGACATGAATGCAGCGTACGACCAGGTACATGCGAATAAGGTGGAACATGTAAGTACTGGTCCTCAGACTCTGCCAGATTACATTCCTGCTGCTGCTGGAATATCTGCATTTTATTTTAGAGATAAAGATGATCATAATCTAGAATTGATTTATTTCCCTGAGGGAAAAGGTAATCCAAAGTGGAAAGAAAATACCAATAAGAGATTTTTAGGAATTGACCATACCGCAATAGGAATTAGTGACACAGATACAAGTCTTA
>JALZVN010000272.1 GCA_023299965.1 Saprospiraceae bacterium
TGATACAAATAATCAAACTCTTCGTTAAAAATGCTCATAATAGCTAAGGCTATTATTGCGCTTTTCGCCTCGACCTTAATCATTTCTATCTAAAATCTTATACGCCATTTTAAACTACAAATGGTATTAATCCCGAAAACAGCAACAAAAACAGGAAACAAATTAAAATGAAGGATGGGCTGGTCCAATCATCATGAACAGAGTATCTATAAGTCTTGCGCAAAAAAGTGAGAATTGATACCGATAGTACCCCATTCAAAAAGGAGAATAAAGGATACCTCTATTAACTATACTCTTGGTTGATCAGAAAATTAAAAAAATTCTTAAGCGAATATAATGAATTTTTACTTCGTTGTTCGTCAGGATTAGCTAAGGCTAAGCTCCTTCCTCACGCCTCGTCTAAATCCATTCTATTCTACTTTCAACTCAAGAAACAGTTAATATAGGCACCCTAAACTCCAATAAGCTATTTTTTGAGATTTGCTATTTATTTCAAATTCGTCTATAATTTCATTCACGGATTAAAACTCTTCATTCCATCTTGGGAGTTCTCCATTCATATAATAAAACTCTTGGAGTACACGTCCTTTTACAGAACTAGGAATATCTCCATAGTCCCTGTCCATAGTCATATACCAATAGACATCTAAAGCATCTATCTTCTCTTTTTGTAATTTTTTATTCCAGCTTTTGAATCTTGGCCCTCCAAACTGTTCTCCATTAACAATGCTATCATATAAGCCTTCTTCTCTCATAGATACATTTCCATCCTGTAAAACTCTACCTGATGAACCTACATAAACCAGTGTGACTCTTCCATTCTTGAGTTCATAAACTAGGTATACTCCTATACCTTTTTTAGTTGCGTTACATACCTTCTTTAAATCATCTTTGGGATTGAAGAAGAAATGTTCATTAATCTTGTAAATATCAAGTTCAAACATATTTATATTCTATACGATTTCTGTAATTACCTCCTATGGCTTATTTAGTTATTAAGTCAAGCTAATTAAATTTTCATCAATTTTCTCAGATACTACTTTAGGAATATCATATTCGTTAAACAACCTTATCAATTCGCCTCTATAAGATTGGATTTTCCTGACTACTCCTTCAGGATTCTTTATGGTGAAATCATCCGCCAATTTTTTGACATCTTTTAAAGAAATATCGCTTCTTTTTCCATTGACCGATAGTGCTCTTTTGGTCTTCTTAAAGTTAGTTAAAGGATTTAGTGCAAAGGTAATATCGTATGCCGGAGACAACTCCCAACTATCTTTATTTCTGTTATAGATAAAGGAATGATTTTTTAAATGATCGTCTACGTTTCCGTAAACGATGTTAAACACCATCCTCTTGAATAGTTCTTCCATCTGGGCATGTGGGATTTTCAAAAATGAACAAAGTTTGAATAGATCTTCATATGAAGAATTTTTCGCACTTTTATAATCCCAACCGGTCATTCCAGATGCGGTCAACACATGCTTCTTCTCACCGTCCTGTCTATCAAATCGTAAGGTGGCGAAATGCTTTCCATCTATCAACTTGGACTCCATCATACGAATTCCAGATTTCTTAATGATTTGATAGTAGCAGTACTCTACTATCTCTCTTGGATATCTCTCTTCATTATCATCTATGGCTAGCTTCACCAAATAATGATTGTATTGATCAGAATATTCTAAATCTCCTGGAATTATCTTTCCACTTTTTTTATTCTCAGATATTAGAATCTTGGGTCTTGCTCCTCCTGCTGAGGTTCCCATTTTGAAGATGTTGAATAAAGAATAATTGTCTAAATCCTTTTGTTTAGTGGAATTTTTTGAATCAAGCACTTCTCGGAGCACTTCGATTATTTCATCCAAGTCTACTGTAGCCTTTTCTTTAAGTTGGATGAAGGGGCTATATTCAATAGCACCCATGCCTCTAGTCCCAGCATATGCCAATTGCTCTAAAACAGATATCCTTTTTTGCTCTTTACTATCTAGCCAGGCTTTAAGTATTATTGAACCAAAAGCATCAGGAAGAGAGTCTGCAAATTGTGGTGGTATGCCTTTGAAGGTTTCATTATTGAACTGAATGAACAATTGAACATGCTCTGTTCTTTTTATTATACCTGTTTCAGGAAAAATATTTTGTAGCCTACTACTTTCCAAGAATGCGGGATTGAATTGAAAAGAAGTTCGCGTCATGTTGTCATCCATTCCAATTCTACCAATTTCTTGCCCAAAAAGATTGACATTTATCACCTTATTTGATGCCATCAATACAAGGATTTTGCATTGACAATATGTCTCTTCACTTGCTTCACTTTATTATTCAATTGCTCAAGCAAATCCATCTCTTTCAAGACCTTCAAAATGACATCCACTGTGAAGTTCTTCCCAAGTTCCAAGTTCTGAATTGTTGTCCTAGATACATCTAAGGATTTGGCTAATTGGATTTGAGACATCCCTCTTTGTTTCCGCATAGCTTTCACCATTGAACCCAGTTCATTTTTAACCTCTTTAATTTCTACTGTTTCAAACATAAATGACCATTATACAAAGCAAAATAGTACATATGTGGCACAAATGCTGGTTTTAATGGTCAGTAAATAAGATTAATATAAAATGACCATTATACTAGTCATAATATAACCCATATAGTATTAATGACCACTATAATGGTCATAAATACAAACAACTACAACATAAATTATTTCAAAGTAGCTAAGCCAAAACGGAGGACTACACAATGCGCGTGCCCTACTCTAATGGCAAGCAGTTTGTCGCATATAACATAATTTAACTTAAAAGGCTTAATTGTCAAAACTTTGATCGAGTCCAAAAAGTTAATCTGTATAACGGGGTCGAAGCCCCAATTAATTGACTACACATATTCAAACACATTAATCAAAGATTCATATCATGAAAAGCATCATAACCAGTTTCGCATTCTTAGGTCTTCTTATGTTAATGGGCTGTTCTGATCCAGTTGAATTTGCTAATGATACACCACAATCAAGAGATTGTGAATCAACGCATTCCCTAGTTGGTCAATCTAGAGCGCTTCGCGTTAGCAACCTTTATGGCATTAGTGGCAATATTACCATCGTCTCAGATTGCGAAATAGAAATAACAGATTTTTTCTATAATGGATCTGGTCCGAATGTGAGCTTGTACGGTGGAAATAATGGCAGTTTTAGGTCAGGTGTAAATATGAGTGAGGTATTGAATGGCCGTAGTTTCCAAGGAGAGACACTAAATCTCTTTTTACCTGAAGGAAACTCTTTTGATGATATAAATAGCTTTAGTGTTTGGTGCTTTGAATTTGATGTCGACTTTAGTTCTGCTTCTTTTCAGTAGTAAAAGCCTATCTAACTAAACGTTTTCCAAATATTTTTTGATTTTATGCCTTTGTTTATCATGTTGCCATATGTGCAGTTCGATTAAGGCAAACCACTCTTTGGTGTGTATATCGCCAAAGAAAGGATGATA
>JALZVN010000273.1 GCA_023299965.1 Saprospiraceae bacterium
AAGGAATTGCATCTCAATCACCTGCTCGCCATCACCACTGCAAGTCTCGCAGCGCCCCCCTTCCACATTGAAAGAAAAGTGCTTCGGTTTGTAGCCTCTGATTTTTGCCAATTGCTGATTGGTAAAAAGAGAACGAATATTATCATAAGCCTTTACATAAGTCGCAGGATTGGAACGAGAAGATTTACCAATCGCGGATTGATTGATCATCTCTACTACATCAATACGCTTAATGTCTCCCTCTATCGCTTTGTGCGCACCAGGCGATACCGCATAAGGAGCACCCAAAGCTTTTTGCATCGCAGGATAAAAAATTTGCTTAATCAATGTCGTCTTACCGGACCCAGAAACTCCAGTTATCACGGTCAAAGTATTCAATGGGAAAGTGACGTCAATATTCTTTAAGTTATTTTCACTCGCACCAAATATCTTTATAGCATTAGACCACTTACGTCTGCCTGTGGGAACAGGGATACTCATCTTGCCATTCATATATTGAGTGGTAAGACTTTGCTTGGCGTCCTTATAGATATCCTTATAAGGTCCTGCAAAAACTACTTCCCCACCATACACACCTGCTGCTGGTCCGATATCTATCAGATAATCTGCCGCTTTGATAATGTCTTCTTCATGCTCTACAACAATTACGGTATTTCCTAAATCACGCAACTCCTCTAACACCTTTACCAAGCGCGCGGAATCTCGAGGATGCAAACCTACGCTCGGTTCATCCAAGATATACATCGAGCTAGTCAGATTAGATCCGAGCGTTCTAGTCAGATTGATTCTTTGTGTCTCACCACCACTGAGAGTAGAGGAGAGTCGATCTAAGGTTAAGTATTTCAAACCTACATTAATCATGAAATCCAGTCGAGTATTTACTTCCAGCAACAAGCGCTTTGCAATATGCTTGTCGTTTTTATTCAGCTTCATTTTAGAGAAATGGACACTCAATTCTCCGATTGGTTTATTTACCAACTGCGTCACATCGACACCGTCGATTTTGATGTATGTAGCTTCTTCGCGAAGACGCCCTCCATCACACACATTACATCGAGTACGTCCCCGGTATCGTGCGAGCATGACTCTATTTTGAATCTTGTATATCTTTTCTTGAAGCTCAGCAAAGAATGCATCAATTCCCCAGAAGTATTCATTCCCATTCCAGAGCAATCGTCTATCTTTCTTAGACAATTCTTGATAAGGGGTATGCACAGGGAAGTTAAACTTATGTGCCTCACGCAAAAGCTGTTTGAGCCATTCTCCGTATTTCTCTCCTTTCCAGCAAGCAATAGCGCCTTCATAAACGGACTTGCTTGGGATAGGCACCACTTTATCTTCATCTATACCCATGACCCGACCGTAGCCTTCACACTTTGGGCAAGCACCAAAGGAATTGTTGAAGTTGAAAAGCTGGGGAGTAGGCTCGACGAAAGTGATACCGTCTAACTCAAACTTATTATTAAAATACTTCTCCTCCTTTTCCATAATGTCTACGTAGCATTCTCCTTCCGCTTCATAGAACGAGGTCTGAACAGAATCTGCAACCCGTTTATAGTTTTCCTCATCCTCCTCAGTTACTACAAAGCGATCTATCAAGATTCGAATGTTTTTCTTCTTGTACGAATCCACACTTTTGTCTAGATCCAAGATGTTTTGCTCCACTACATCTTCGATTTGTACCAGTTTCTTCTTGTATTGTAGACGCGAGTATCCCTTTTGCAAAAGTAGATTGAGCTCTGTCTGTAAAGTTCTGTCCTTATATTTTTGTGATAATGGAATAAATAACTGCACTTTAGTCCCTGCTTTGAAGGAATAGATATAATCTACCACATCACTCACTTGGTGGCGTTTTACTTCCTTTCCAGAAACGGGAGAATAAGTTTTCCCAATACGGGCATAGAGTAAACGCAAAAAATCATATATCTCCGTTAGTGTCCCTACAGTTGATCTTGCATTTCGAGTGCTCACTCGCTGTTCTATGGCAATAGCGGGGCAAATCCCCTTTATATAATCTACTTCCGGTTTCTTCATTCGCATCAAAAACTGACGTGCATAAGAAGACAGACTCTCAACGTACCGTCTTTGTCCTTCGGCATATAGGGTATCCATCGTAATAGTGGACTTCCCGGAGCCAGAAACACCGGTAAATACAACGAGCTTATTTTTAGGGATGATAAGGTCTACATTCTTTAGATTGTTGCCGTTAGCCCCTTTTATCTCGATCTGGGTCTTTAAGCTCTTATTAGAAACAGTAGATTTCTTCTTTTTTGTAGGGGATACAGGCATTGTAAATGTTAATTTTTTTAAACAGTAAATATGTCAATAGAAACTCGATATTAAAAGAGAATGTTGATAATCAGTGAAATTATCTCTGATTTTCACATATTATTAGTATTTGCAATCTGTTAAGATTTTGTTAAGAGATGCTTTAAAGCTGGATTTTTATTAATGATTCCCCTACTTTGGAACAGTAACAAGGAATTTTCCTTTTTAACTTATCAATAATTTCGTCTATAAGAAAGTAACTTCTACACTATTTTAAATTGTTTATCGCGCTTTGCGCATTTTAAAACTGGATAGTTATGCAAGTTACACAACTAAATGACAAGGAGCTTATTCTAAGCTACCTAGACGGAAATGAGAAGGCTTTTGAAGAGTTACTCT
>JALZVN010000274.1 GCA_023299965.1 Saprospiraceae bacterium
CTTGCAAATTTGTCTTTACCAATCATACTTATGTCCAAAATCTTGTCCTGGTGACCAATCAGTGTATGGCTAATTTCGCCACTTTGTACATCCCAAGCAGAAATCGTTTTGTCATCGGATCCTGTTAGTACCTTAGTTTCACTAATAAACTTAACTGTGTTTATGGCAGATAAGTGCCCGATAAGTTTATGCACAATTGCATCTTTGTTTAGATCCCAAATGGCGGCAGAGTAATCTTTACTTGCCGAAATAAGAAATTGGCTGTTCAGACCAAAATCTAGTGCAGTGACATGATCATCATGCCCCTTGTAAGTGTGTAATAGTTTGTTTTCAGCTGTGTCCCATGTCTTTATCGAACCCATTATATCGCCGCTGGCAAGGATGCCAGACTTTGCATCAATGGCTATTGCCGAGACTTGATGCGGGTGAGCATTAGTGTGTGTGATAGTTTCATAAGTTTTAGTGTTCCAGGTAGTGATTTCCCCAGAACTAAATCCGGCAGCAAGCACGGCGCCATCCGTTGATAGGCTCATGCATACTACATCAGAATTTGCACTATGAAAGCGCTGTAAAATTTGTTTTTTGTAAATGTCCCAAACTAAAATTTGCGACCCAGATGCCATATAAATGTTGTTCCCATCTGGTGTCAAAATGCTTTGATGAATAGCTCCAGTATTGATGTCTAGTATCGGATTTTCAGTATTGGCCCAAGCCGTACTCGTCAGTAAACTGATTCCGAAATAAAACAAAAAATACATACTCAATACTCGAATTCCATTCATCGCTTAAAAAATGTTCGCCTTAGCAAATGCTACAATAGCGTTTGATTAAAAAATGTTTTTTTTATTCAGGCTGCAAGTGTAGGGGAAAGGGGAGAGAGGTGAGTGTTGTTTAGTAGGATTGTTCAAGTCCCACGATTCAAAGATGCGCTATATTAGAGCTGTCGACAATACCGAAATTTCGGTAATTTAAGCATGATGAAAATATGTGATATCTTGAAATGCCAATGAATATAGGGGTTTGGGGGCTTTTTGGGCATCAATTCACAAACGATATTTTTCCTATTTTAATAAATAATTTTGATACTTTTTTATAATTCTACCCCTTCCAGGGTAGAAGGAACGATGAGATCTGAATCCGAATGAAGAAGATGGTTTAGTGAAATTCATTGCTATACAGCAAGTTTTCGCATGAGGGATCGATAGTAGCCGACGATAGGAGGAGTCCACAGGACCGAAGTGAAGCGGAGTACGGCAGAGCCCGACCTAGACAAAAAAAGACCGCAACTGCTGTCAAGCAGATGCGGTCTTTTTGTCTAGGGCATGCCCTAATTATTATTTTATGAGAATACCTTTATTAAGAACAACACCTGTCATCTCCAGCATACCAGTGCACTGTCCTTTGACTTTGATGGCTTGACCGAGTGCAAGCGTACTCGTATTTTGATCTTTTTCTATAGTACACATGACCCCTTCAAATTCGCCAGGTTCAGCAAACATAAGTACAGTCGCACCATCATGATCTGTAGACATCTCACTGATTTTACCAGATATCTCTATGGTCTTGCCAATATATTTAATGTTTGATTTTTTTTCATTGCCGCTATACTCTTGATATAGTGCTGCAGCTGTGAGTGTATGATCTGCGTTTTTCTTGGCTACACTATTACCAGACATGTTAAATAAGTAAAAACCTCCTGCCGCAAGGATTAAGAGTAGGATAAGTAAACCCAGTAGTATTTTTTTCATAATCGTTTTATTTTGAATGGAATGCGCTTTTTATGGTCTGATGATAGGTTTTAGTCTCATGTCCGCTTCAATGAAAAAGTCTCTCGAAAGCCCTAATTTGTCAGTAGAGACGTTGACTACAGATGGTAAGTGCTGACGCATCAGTTCATTTACCTTTTCCAGACTAGCTTCTTCTATTTTCATTTTGAATTTAGCATTACTATCTATGGAGCCATCCTTATTTACAATCAGAGTCCCGGTGGTGTCCATAACCCTCTTGTATCCCCAGATATATAATTTACCTCTAACTTGGATGTCGTATTCGCCTGGTTCATCCAATTTGATTTGTCTAAAATTGACCACTTTTCCTTCGAATAAGATTTTTGGTTTTTCTACAACGTTGATACGCTTGTCACTCAGGACTCGGTCTGCTAATCCCAGGTCAAATACAAAAGACTTCAATAGGCCTTGAAACTTGAGGGTGCCATCTTCTGGCTTGAATGTAGCTCCTATCTGAAAATTATCTGCTTCGACATCCATCAAATCACTATAAGCGTTGACCTTAACGTGCCCAGTACGAGTAAAGTAGGTGTCCTGAGCAAAAGTTAGTTGACCAGTGAATACAAAGGCAACAGATAGAATTATTATTTTAATTATGTTCAAAGCTTATTTTTTATTTTGTAACTCTTCTTAGATTAACCGCAAGTTAAAGCCAAATCTTGTTCAATCCAAAAGTTTAACGATTCCTTATAAACAAAAAACATCCTCATATATAACATATGAGGATGTTTTGTTATTCATTTTACTTAAAACAACAAGAGTTTTAGTCTTGCAAAAAGGTCATCACCTTCTCATAAACACTCTCTGGCGTAAAGCCAAATTTTTCATCTAGTACTGTATAAGGAGCTGAATATCCGAAGTGATTGAGGCCATGCACTCTACCACGAGCACCTACGAGACCTTCAAGCGAAACAGATAGTCCAGCAGTCAATCCAAATATTGGAATGTCGCCTGGCAGCACAGCATCTTGATACGCTACACTCTGCTTGCGAAACAAACCTTCCGAAGGCGCAGATACCAAACGTACTCTTAGACTTTGCTTTTCCTTCAAGAGTTTCATTCCCTCAAATAGAGTAGATACTTCTGACCCATTACCTACTAAGATGATATCTATATCACCCTCATCTTCAGTTACGATATAGGCTCCTTTTGCTGCTTCTTGGGCATTAGCATATCTATTGTCGATGGCGATATCTTGGACTCCTTGTCTAGACAAAATCATACCTGTTGGAGTAGCTTTATTTTCAAGGGCCATTTTCCAAGCCATGGTCGTCTCATCTCCATCACACGGACGTAGCGCCAACAGTGCATTTAATCCAGAATGATTCTGCAATTTTTCTAATAAACGCAACTGTGCTTCCTGCTCGATAGGCTGATGGGTAGGTCCATCTTCGCCTACACGGAATGCATCGTGTGTCCATAAGAATATCACTTGCGTTTCCATCAAAGCAGCTACTCTCATAGCAGGCTTCATATAATCTGAAAATGCAAAGAACGTAGCACACGCAGGTATTATCCCGCCGTGTAGTCCCATTCCGGTAGCCATAGCAGCCATAGTCAACTCGGCTACACCAGCTTGCAAAAATTTACCACTAAAGTCTCCGCGCTTAAACGCAGTGGTCTTCTTCAGATAGTTTTCTGTCTTATCACTATTGGCAAGATCTGCACTCATCACCACTAGATTGTCTAGTTGATCTCCTAGCATGGAGAGCACTTTGCCAGATGCATCACGCGTAGCTTTGTTGGCTACTTGCTCAAAAGCATCCCAATCTAGATGGTCCAATTTCTTATTGTGAAAGTCTGCGAACTTTTGCGCTAAGTCCGGATTGGCATTTGCCCATGCAGTCCATTCCTCCTTGCGCGCGGCAGCAGCCTTACGTTTTTTATCAAGTACTTCTTTATAATGCTCCGCTACATCTTCCATTACCTCAAACGGCTGTTCTGCATTACCTCCAAGACTGTTGATGGTTTTCTCAAATGAGGCATTTGATTTCCCAAGCGGTTTACCATGTAGTTCTACTTCTCCCTCATACATATCCCCAGCATCGTTGACTACACCTTTACCCATGATCGTCTTACCGATGATGATCGTAGGTCGTTCTGTATCGTCGATTCCTGCCTGAATAGCCTTGCGGATAGCTTCATGATCGTTACCATCGATAGTGATCGTATGCCATCCCCATGCTTGATACTTAGCCGCAGTATCTTCTCCCGTCACATCATCTACTACGGTAGACAACTGTATATCGTTTGCGTCATAAAACATAACGATTTTCCCTAGACCTAGATGACCTGCGATACGACCTACACCTTGAGATATCTCCTCTTGCACCCCTCCATCAGAGATATACATGTACGTCATGTGAGCCGCATTTTCGCCAAACCTAGATACCATAAAGCGTTCTGCTACAGCTGCCCCCGCTCCAAATGCGTGACCTAGTCCTAGTGGACCAGAAGTGTTTTCAATACCTCTCGCTACATCGATTTCTGGGTGACCAGGCGTTGGACTTCCCCATTGTCTAAAATTTTGAATATCCTCTATAGAATAATTTCCAAGTAGGGTCTGAGTGGCATATAGCATGGCTGACATATGCCCTGCATCTAGAAAAAAACGATCCCTCAGTGGCCAGTGCATATCATCTGGATCATACTGCATAAATTCAGAATATAGCACATGCATAAAGTCTGCTCCTCCCATAGGACCTCCTGGGTGACCAGATTTGGCTTTTTCTACCATAGCAGCCGATAAGATTCGGATGTTATCCGCAGCGCGCACTGAGATGGATTTTTTATTGTCAGCGATTGTGTTCATAATGGTGTTTTTTTGCGCAAATATACTCAGAAATGTAAGGAAAGCCGATATTCCAAAGCGTAAATGGAATTATTGTTTGGGGCTGTCGCCAGACTCGTGAAAAGACGAGTCGGCGCCGGGTCGTACGTTATATCCCGACTGAAAAAGTCGGAATGCCACTTCCACCCCTCATCCCTACGCGCCTCCGGCTTGTCGAGCTCCACCTTTCGGTTTCGCGATCGTATGTATAGTCCTAGATTGGAATGAAAAGAAACTTCAAGATCACAGTACTGCTATACTTAATATGTATTATATACGCTACAGACGGAGTTATTCAATAGGCTTCTGCTGGCAACAAGATTTGTTGAAATTTAGCGTATAAAGTGGTTTTTGCAATAATTCCCGTATCAGACCTACATGTATTGATTGATAATATTTTCGAATAACTCTTGCTGCCCACTTCGTTGTTGAGGCGCATCATTATTTCTAGCTATGCTAGATAGGTCTTCCAAACTCAGATCTCCGTTTTCAAACTTTCTACCAGGTATAGTCTCAAAGGACTTATATCTATCAGTTCTCATATTCAAATATTCAGATTGCTCCAATACTTCAGTAGCAATCAATAAGGCTCTAGCAAAAGTATCTATGCCACCGATGTGCGCATGAAATATATCGGCCAGGTCAGTAGAGTTGCGTCTCGTCTTTGCGTCAAAATTGATACCACCTCCTTGAAATCCCTTACCAGGCAGTATGACTAAAAAGGACTCTACAAGTTCATAAATATTATTTGGGAACTGATCTGTATCCCAACCATTTTGATAATCCCCCCGATTTGCGTCCATACTACCGAGCATGTTGTTGTCCACAGCTACTTGTAGCTCATGCTGAAAAGTATGCTGAGCAAGGGTAGCATGATTGACTTCGAGATTTAGCTTGAAGTCTTTATCAAGATCATACCTCTGGAGAAATCCAATCACGGTAGCGGCATCAAAATCATATTGATGTTTGCTAGGTTCCATAGGTTTAGGTTCGATAAAGAAAGTCCCTTTGAATCCTTGTCCACGGGCGTAGTCTTTTGCCATGTGTAAAAAGCGAGCCATGTGATCTAGTTCTTTTTTCATATCTGTATTGAGCAGACTCATATAGCCCTCTCGACCACCCCAAAATACATAGTTCTCACCCCCTAATTTGATCGTCGCATCCAGTGCATTTTTGACTTGCGCTCCTGCATAGGCTACCACCTCAAAGTCTGGGTTGGTGGCAGCTCCGTTCATATATCTTGGATGTGAAAACAGATTGGCAGTGCCCCATAATAACTTCACCCCGGAGTCTTTTTGTTTTTCTAATGCATAATCGGTGATGTACTCTAGCCGTTTAGCAGATTCATCTAAGTCCGTACCCTCTTCTATCAAATCAAAATCATGAAAACAGTAATAGGGTAAACCGAGCTTTGTTATGAATTCAAATGCCGCATCCATTTTTTGAGTAGCTCTTTGTTTTACGCTTTCTCCATGCAGCCACGGAAACGCTTTGGTACCTGCTCCGAATGGATCACTCCCAGTACCACCGAAAGTATGCCAATAGCAAACCGCAAAACGGAAATGTTCTTCCATAGTCTTACCAGCCACTACCTGTCCCGGGTTGTACCATCTATACGCAAGTGGATTTTTAGATGCTCGACCTTCATAGTGTATCTTTGGGATATCTGCAAAGTATTCTTGATCTCCCAATACCACCTTTGATTTATTAGTTTGAGCCATTTTATCGTATTTTCTATTTACACCATTTAATTCGGAATAATGGTTCGACAATTTTTGTAAAATACTAAATCAGCTTTAGCCTACAGGATTGATTATCATCCTATGGTATACGAAAAGAGATTTCCGTAAATTTATGAGAGTTAGCGATTTATTATTTGATGCAGAACCATTGTCGTAATAAAGATGCAAAAATTTGAGAGGTTTTAATAAGACCTAATATACGTATGCTTCCTGTTAGCATGTTTAAAGAAGCAGTAACTTATCCGATCGTAGTACATGTATTAACTTAACAAATTGTTAAACACAATCAAATTACGGCCATATAGCTGTATCTATCTGAGATTTCTGCATTATAATACTAACTTCATGATAGCATAAAACAAGTAGGAGAACTGTATTGGAGTCAACTCTTCTACTACTATTTCTAATCACACATCTTAAAGCTTCATATGCGCTCTCGATTTAATTTGTTTATTCTTTTTTTATTCTTCGGTATTAGTTTATTCGCCCAAAAAAACACATTCAACATCACTGGTGTGGTCACTGATACACTAGGCGAGCCGTTGATATCTTCCACTATTTTATTACTTGAAAAGCAAGATTCTACTATGGTAGAATTTACAAAGTCGGAACTCAGTGGAGAATTTATATTCAGAAATATAGAACCAGGAGACTACTTAGTCAAAACGACCTACATTGGATACATTCCAAGTACTGTTGATGCAAGTGCACATGATGGTAAAAATATCAATCTAGGCAAGGTCCAGATGAGCGAATTGGCAGAAGAGTTGATGACTGTCGTGATCAAAGCTGCAAAAGCACCCATCAAGATGAGAGGG
>JALZVN010000275.1 GCA_023299965.1 Saprospiraceae bacterium
TAAGCGATGATCAGCTGTATACCGATCTTGAAAAGGCAATGAGTAATTTAGATCTCTTGCTTCAAGATTTCCGCTTGCATCCAGAACGTTACAGAAGAATCTTATCTAAGAAAAAGATACCTTACGAAGCGCCTAACGAATAAGCTAAGCCTAAGTCATAGTTCATAACTAAAGAATACTTCTTCTATTATTGGATATCCTTTACTGTCTGTATTGGTAAGGATAATCGTGATATCTATCTTTTCGGCTTTCTCTTTTTCAGAGCTATCGAATATACCTTTTATGGTGCCTGATTCTCCCTTATTGAAAACCTTAGCCGTAGGAGGATAAGTTAATTGAGTACAATGACAAGTAGTAGCTATTTCTATTTGGATGGGTACCTCTCCAACATTGGTAAAAGTATACTCTACCGCACGCTGATCGCCAATCTGAATTTTTCCCAATTCAATCAAGGTTTTATCCCATTCTAATTGGGGCAGCACCGCTTCAGTTCCCGTTTTTTCAGGTGTCACATTGACCAACTGCTGTTGTGTTTTACATGAAAATGTGAAACACAACAAAATGAGGTATGCAAACCAATACTTATTCATAGTGAAAAACTAAAAATTAATATTATTGTATAGATCTGGTTCGGTAATTTTGTAAAACGCTAAATCGACTTAAAAAAAGTGCCGAATTACCAATGCTTTACCCTCCAACTACTTCATTTTGTAGCAGGTATACGCTCATTGATACTGCATTTATTACTGTACCGTTATATACCCTAGTTCGACTTTTTGAATTGTCTTTTTTCTATTTGGATGGTAGTAGGTCCTTCAGTAATCACGAACTCTGTACGACGATTAAATCTATGCTGATCATCATCACACTTCACACCATTTGTGCATTCGTTTCTTATTTCTGTTTCTCCTTTACCAACCGCACGGATTCGAGTTACCTCTACTCCATTCTGAATCAACCAACGTTTCGCTGAAGATGCACGACGTTGAGACAAATCCTGATTATATTTATCCTTACCCTGTGCATCTGTATGCGAGTTCAACTGTATTTTCATCTCCGGATATTGATTCATAAGATCCAAAATTACAGCTAAATCTTGCTCTGCTTCAGGAAGAATTTTATCATCATCAAAATCGTATAAGATGTTCTTCAACTCAATAGGTTGATTTATCGTGATGGTTTCATAATTGTCTACTACCACAGCTGGCTTTGGTGGCGCTGGCTTTTTCTTGAGATACAAGACCTTCGCAAAGTCAGTTGACTCATCCAACTCCACTGTATTGAATTCTAGTGTATCAGGAAAATATCCTTCTTTAGAAGCAATAATCACATAAGCTTTCTCTAACTCTAAAGCATAATTTACTTTATTCGTTTTAGCAGAATTCTTTGGCGTTGTTGTTCCCATTTGTCCATTTTCAATTAGGATTAACTGAAAATCCGTACTATCAATTGGTTTTTTATCTTCCGTAAATGCACCAGTAACAAGGGTCGCTTCAACTTTTTCTAATAAAACCTCATAGATGTCATTGCAACAAGTAGAAGACTCTACTGAAGAAGTTCCTTCTCTATTGGAAGTCAAAAATCCACTATACCCATCAGGACTCAATGAGAAAAATAAATCATCCAATGGAGAGTTATATCCTTTACCCATATTGATAGGATTGCTCCATCTCTTACCATCCCAAGTAGAATAGAAAATGTCGTATCCACCCATCCCAGGAAAACCTGTTGAACTAAAATATAGATTTCCATCTTTATAAAAAGGGGTCTCTTCGTCTCCTGGTGTATTTACTTGCAATAGTCTCACTGGATCGCCAAAAACACCGTCTCCTTTATTTGTCGCATAATAGATATCAAATCCACCGTCTCCTCCTTCCATATCTGAGGAAAAATAAAGTACTTCTCTACCAAATAATTCTCCTACAGCTGGGTGCTTTGCCAAGTATGGTCCATTCACTCCCTGTACTTCTTGTGCAGGTCCCCAATTACCATCAGATCCAAAACTCACAAAGATCTTACTGCTTGTCACCGCGTTAGTAGAAGGATCAATCTCTGCTCTCGTAAAGTACATCGCTGTACCATCAGGAGATATCTTTACATTACCCGTATGAAAGTCTTCTCTATTAATTTCAGTCCCTAGCGGGGTTGGATCCTCCCATTTGCCTTTTTCTCCTTTTCTTGATTTATAGATCTTGAGGTGATAGTCTTCTTCATTAGATCCATCTAAAATGATCAACTTATTACTCGCTAAGGAAGCATAATACATCGTCTGCCCATCACTTGCATAAGAAGGTGAGTACTCGGACTGTTTAGAATTGATGTCTTTAGAGTCTAATCTTTCGACTGTAAGCCCTAGTGTTTCCAACATATCAAGCGCTTGTTGAGCACCATCAAATTCGACTTTAGCCTGTTCTTTCAAAGCGTCATTATCGGTATAGTCGATAAATTTTTCTAACGCATCTGAAGCCATTTCGTACTCCCCCATCATCTTCAAAGAACGACCATAGTTGAAAAGATCTTTATCAAACTCGCCTTCGCCTTTGTCCTTTTTGAGTAGGATCTTGTATCGAGTGTTGGCGTATTTAAAGTCCTTGATCTTAAAGCTAGCATCCGCTAACATATATGCTACATCGATATTGTCCCTTTCTTGTTTATAATATTCTTTTAGCTTTTCAATAGCGTTGACATAGTCACCATTCTCGTATAGCTCGGTGCCAAAAACTCTTAACTGCTCTGTTGAACTCTTATTAATTGGCTGTGCAAGGACAATGACATAAGCACTGCAAACCATCAAGAGTGTTAATACATTTCTCATATTAAATTGTGTTCAGTTCATTAAAATTTAGGACAAAGAATAGCTGGATCTACAACCGGTTGCTTATAGATTTTAAAGATATAGTTCGCAGCGATTTCAATCCCTCCATTACTGCTATTCGCATCTGCCAAAGTAGACAAGGTCAGATCATAGCCAATACCAGCTCTAAAGTTGCCTTTTTCAAAGCCCAATAACACTTGCAGTGCATCTCCTAAACGATATCCTAGCCCAAAGCGTATCTTGGGAGCTTCATCATCCTTGATAAGCCGCCCTTTTCG
>JALZVN010000276.1 GCA_023299965.1 Saprospiraceae bacterium
AGCAGGAGAAATCGACATTCTCATTGGCACACATGCTATATTAGAACCACCCGTGATTTTCAAAAATCTGGGTCTTGCTATTACAGATGAACAACATAGGTTTGGTGTGGCGCAAAGAAGTAAACTTTGGCAGAAAAATGTACCTACCCCACCTCATATATTGGTTATGACAGCCACTCCTATCCCAAGGACTTTAGCGATGACTGCATATGGAGATTTAGATGTATCTAAAATTGATGAGTTGCCCCCTGGTAGAAAGCCGATTACTACTATGCACAAAAAAGAAGAAAACAGATTATATGTTTTTGGCTTCATGCGGAAGCTAATAGCTGAAGGCAGACAGGTATATATCGTCTATCCACTTATTGAAGAATCTGCTACCCTCGATCTAAACAATCTAATGCAAGGGTATGAATCATTGGAAAGGGATTTTCCAAAACCAGACTATCAAATCAGCATTGTTCATGGCAGGATGAAAACAGATGACAAGGACTATGAGATGCAACGGTTTGTAAGAAATGAAACGCAAATCATGATCGCTACTACGGTTATTGAGGTTGGAGTAAATGTACCTAATGCCTCATTGATGATCATAGAAAATACAGAACGATTTGGTTTATCTCAATTGCATCAATTGAGAGGAAGAGTAGGCAGAGGATCTGATAAGTCATACTGTATCTTGATGTCTAAAAATAATATTTCTAAAGAAAGTTATAAGCGAATTCAAACCATGGTAAATACTAATGATGGTTTTGAAATAGCTGAGGCAGACCTCAAGTTGCGTGGACCAGGAAATATAGATGGCACCATGCAATCTGGAATGAATATGTTCAAACTAACAGATATTATTCGAGATAGTGAAATGATAAAAGTTTGCCGAGAAATGGCTATTCGGATATTTGAGAAAGATCCGAGATTAGATAAGGAGATGCATAAAAAAATGCGATCCCACCTTGAAGAGAATTTTCATCTCGTTAAAGGTTGGAGTCGCATTTCTTAACTGTTACTATTTTCTTTGCTATTATGGCTTTATACCATATATTCTTAATTCATCTGCAGATAGCCACAATATGTACTTCCTAAACCATCATTAAATACATAATAGTAAATTCGGTCCGGCTCTACCTCACTTTTTGTCCCCTGTGCGCCGTTCCATTCATTAGTATATCCTTCTGCGTAGAATATCTCTTCTCCAGAATCACTAAACACATACAAAAAGTTATCTGGAAAATTCTCAACACCTAGTATAGTGAATGATGTTGGAATATCTTCTTCCTGATTTTCTTCTACCTCTCTATGAAATCCATTTATAATAGTTAATGGTTCACAAAGTATCTCTACAGAAACTTCTACTAATTTTGGACCTTCCTCGTCTTCAATGTAATAGTAGAAATAATCCATTTCTTCACACACATTTTCAAAAGGTTTATAGGTTACAGATTGATCTTCATTGATGGAAACTTCGCCAAAGACAGGATAAATCTCAATTCCAAATCCTAGCATTTCACCGTTAATAATATCGTTCTCTAGTACATCAAAAACTAAAGAGTTGTTTTTCATTACAAATGCATTATCAGCAACACCTTTAATAGTACTGGCAGATATAGTTGAATAAGAAAAAACAAAAAGGAGGGTAGCCATTAATACGCTTAACTTGGTCATTTAAGTTTATTTGCGGGGACTACGAAAAATATAGGGGAAGATTACGTTTGAGGAAAATGCAATAACTATACCAAAAAAGGAACATAACATTAATTACCCAGATAAGACAATCCATTATACAGCAGTCCTACATCTCTATAAACACTATAATCCTTTGCGTATATAAAATTTAACTGATATTTGGATTTGTGATTCAGAATACCTTCCTTAAATGAAATAGTATTCGCAAGTATACCTGGTTTGAGTTTGGGTAAGTTTTCTGTATTTGCCTCATTATAGCCTACCCATGAAGCGGAATTAATAAGTACTTTAAACCAATTACTTAGCAGTCCCCTTTTATTATTTACTAATACTAGAAAAATTGGGAATAGGATTAAGATCAATAAGCATACAACAAGATCTAAAATTCTCTTATTCCTTTTTGCTACAGTATCAGCTACATTGAATCTAACATCTATTGTATATAGTTCCCCTGGATTCTCTTTTGATGAACTCCCTATGATACTCAAACTTTCTTGTGGCAAAATCTTGTAATCAATATTGGACCCTAAGGAGGTCATCCATGATATAATTTGTTGTGAACTAATATCCTTAGCACAAAAAATAATTTCTGTAATATTAAATATCTGTACTACTTCAGCCAAGTTATCTATCTTATCTAATACATTTTCGTTTTCATTATGTCCATCAATGGTAACTATTCCAGTTATACTTTTTTGAGCGTATGCATCAGTCAATACTTGCTTCACTTTAGAACTCTCCTCTAAAGAACCTACTATGATCACGTTTGTATTATCTCCGCTAAGTATATTTAATGATTTATATTTTATAAAGTATCTAATATACCTGTACAGTATCGTAAAAAACAATGACCATACAGTTGTCAACAAAATTATAGCCCTACTTGATCTATAGGAAACATTTAGAAAACCATATACACCAGCTATGATTAATAGTCCGACAAAAATTCCTCTGACTAGTCTCTTTAATTCAAATGGTTTGTCATAAGCTCCATTAAAGAAAAGGCTTACTATCCATAGGCAAGTGTATAGAGGGGCGTTGAGTTTCATCAAACTACTATTGAAATAGCTAGAATCTTGATAAAAGTAATTTGCCCAAAAATCTTTAATTAAATAAATCCCTAGGAAAATAATCAATGCATCAAAAATCGTGTAATGGAGTTTATTAAACACGTTTTTGAAGATTGTCAAGCCGGCTCGGAAATAAATTGCAAGGTTTAAAAATACAATAAAGAGACCTGCCAATGGGCCTGTAAAATGTTTCTTAGCAAAAATTATCATCGCTTTATAAAAGGTCTTAACATAATTAAGATTCCCTTTTTTAGTACTCTCTCCCTTGTAGTGTATTATTGTGGTTTCTGGGAAATAGAAATTTTTATACCCCCCTTTTTGTATGCGATAAGATAAATCTATGTCTTCCCCATACATGAAAAAAGATTCATCAAGTAGTCCTACCTTATCTATAGTTGCTTTTCGCATAAACATAAAAGCGCCGGCGAGGACATCTATTTCCCATGTCTGATTTTCATCAAGATATCCTAAATGATACTTGTTAAATATTTTCGACTTAGAAAAAACTTTAGACAATCCAAAGGTTTTACAAAAGGCAACCATCGGACTTGGGAACCCACGTTTTGACTCAGGTAGAAATTTACCAGATCCATCGATCATTTTTACTCCTAGAGCACCAGCATCAGGATTATCTTCCATAAATTGGATGCATTTGGCAAAGGTGTTTTCTTCTACAAGTGTATCTGGATTAAGCAATAGTACATATTTCCCTTTTGATAGTTTGATAGCTTGATTATTAGCTACTGCGAAACCCACATTTTCCTTATTTTCTATTAAGGTTGCTTGAGGAAATTTTGATTTTACGACTTTGACACTATCGTCTATTGAGGCATTATCAACTACAAATACCTCTGCATCTAGTTGCTCTATCGCAGTATATACAGAATGTAAAGCTTGCTCTAAAAAATATCGAACATTATAATTAACAATGATTATGGATAGCGTCATTTTCTTTTTGCAAATTAGCGCTCATACTTGACTCTTGAAACAATTGATCGCCCAAGAGTAATTTCATCCGCGTATTCTAATTCTCCACCAAATGAAACACCTCGTGCTATGGTCGAAATAGATACATCCATATCACTTAGTTTTTTAGAAATGTAAAATATGGTAGTTTCTCCTTCTATTGAAGGGCTAATAGCCATGATAATTTCCTTTATCTCTTGGGAGTCTACACGTTTTACAAGTTCGTCTATTCTAATATCATCAGGTCCTATTCCATCAATGGGTGATATCAAATTGCCTAAAACATGATACACTCCGTAATAGTGTCCAGTTTCTTCTATAGCGATGATATCTTTAATGTTCCTGACAACACAGACGAGAGATTTATCCCGTTTTGCATTTTCACATATCTGGCAGGTATCATTATCTGAGATATTGAAGCATTTTACACAATGTTTTATTTCTTTCCTCATTTTAATCAATCTTGCAGCCATATTCTCAGTCATGCTTGCGTCTTCTTCAAGAAGATGCAACACTAGTCTTAGCGCTGTTTTTTTTCCAATACCTGGAAGAGATGAAAACGATTCTACGGCCTCAGAAAGTAGAAGAGATGAAAACTGCATAGATATAAATCAGAATTTTGGATTAAAACGCTAAAATAGAGATAAAAAGATAACCCTTTGTTACTAAAGTAGGTTTAAAATATGGTAAATACTTCCTTATGAGGTATTTTTGAGCTTAAACATTAAAAAACGAAATAAGATGGCGGAAGTAATCAAAATGCCTCGAATGAGCGACACAATGGAAGAAGGAGTGATCGTGGCATGGCTCGTAAAAGAAGGAGAAACAGTTTCTTCTGGAGACACCCTAGCAGAGGTGGAGACTGACAAGGCAACAATGGAGCTAGATAGCTACTTTGATGGTATTTTACTACATATTGCAGTCAAAGAAGGTGCGGTGCCTATTGATGGCGTAATAGCCGTTATAGGAGATAAAGGTGAAGACTGGAAAGCAGCAATTGCCGAAGCTGAAAAGTCCGCTCCTAGCAGCAAGACAGAGGCACCCGAAGCGCAGAAAACAGAATCTGTTGCTCCCCCTGCCCCAGCAGTAGCACAAACAAGCAATGTTGCAGCTCCGCCACACCAAATGGCAGCTGCAGCTATAAGTCAATCTACCTCAAACGGTAGAATCAAAATATCTCCACTGGCTAGGTCGATGGCTACAGAAGCTGGAATTGCTTTAGAAGACATTTCAGGTACTGGTGATCATGGTAGAATAGTCAAAAAAGATGTGGAAGCTTTCTTAAAGAACCCTACTTCAGCGGCAACTCGTACAGCTCCAATTCCAACCTTACCTCAGCTGGGTACGGTTACGGGCATAGATGAAGAAGTGGCTGTAAGTCAGATGAGAAAGACAATTGCGCGTAGATTGGGTGAAAGTAAATTTTCTGCTCCTCATTTCTATTTGACTATTGAGATCAATATGACTAATACTTGGGACAGTAGAAAGAGACTAAATGAGGTATCTGATGTCAAGATCTCATTTAATGACCTAGTGGTGAAAGCCGTTGCTGGAGCTTTAAAAAAGCATCCAAAAGTGAATTCATCATGGCTTGGAGATAAAATAAGATACAATGGTAATATTAATATTGGCGTTGCTGTAGCAGTAGAGGATGGATTACTTGTACCGGTAATCAGAAATGCTGATCAAAAATCACTTTCTTATATCAACAAAGAGGTGCGCATCTTAGCAGATAAGGCAAAAGTAAAAAAATTAACACCAGACGAAATGCAGGGTAATACATTCACTATCTCAAATCTTGGCATGTTTGGAATTGAAGAGTTTACTGCTATAATAAATCCACCAGATGCTTGTATACTTGCTGTTGGAGGGATAATCGAAAAGGCTATTGTAGAGAAAGGTGAAATAAAGGCTGGTAGAATGATGAAAGTGACACTTTCTTGTGATCATAGAGTAGTTGATGGAGCTACTGGTTCACAATTCTTAAATACTTTAAAATCTTTATTAGAAGATCCAATTAGATTATTAGTATAATATTTCATCTAAAAATTTAAAAAAACAGGATTAAGCACAGCTTAATCCTGTTTTTTTTTGTTCAATAAGCATGGAAGATATTAGAATTCAATCCTTAAAAGTTATTGTTCTTGGGGCATCTACAAAGCCAAGTAGATATTCTAATAAAGCAATTCGAGCGCTAAATAAAGCAGGTCATAAAGTCTTCGCAATAGGGCGCTCAGTGAATCAATCCGTAGATGGTATTCGAATAGAGAGCTCTTTAGATGATTTAGATAGCAAAGAATCCATTCATACTATAAGTATGTACTTAAATGAAGCTAATCAAACTGAATATGAAGATGCAATTATTGCTCTAAAGCCAAAAAGGGTAATATTTAATCCTGGAGCCGAGAATATGGACTTATTTAAAAGACTTAAAGAGAACAACATTGAAGCAATTAATGCATGTACCTTGGTGATGCTTTCTATTGGTAACTTTTAGTGTCTGTTCCACTTAAATTAAGCTAGTGTATACATATTATTTATTGGGTTTACTTTTTCGAATCTAGGGAAAAGGGCTACAATGAATCATTCAAAGTATAATCACAGATATCATATATCCACATAAAAAAAGAGCCAGTTGTATAACAACTGGCTCTTTTTAATGAACTATATAAAGGATTCAATTAGTATCCGCTTTCTTTGTTTCCAGAGTAACCAGAACCACCTCTACCAGCGTTATTAACACCACAGTCAGGCTTTCCTACGTTAGATTCAACAGAAGCAACTTTAAATTCAACTCTTCTGTTTACTAAACTCTTTGAGTTAGTTGGAACTAACAAATCATTTTCACCTGAGTAATTCAATACGAATCTATCTCTTCCAATTCCATACTTACTTACCATATAATCAATAGATGCTTGAGCTCTATTATATGAAAGAACATCATTATAACAGTTACTAGCTGTAGCATCGGTAAAACCAGTAGCCACTACCCTCATACCTGGGTGCTGCTTCATTACCTGAGCAACTTGACGTAACTTAGCATATTCAGTTTCCTTGATAGAATACTTGTTATTATCAAAGTTAACCATTGGCAAAAACCAATCCATTGGTGGGATAGCAGGAGTTGGTACTCTAAAATCTTTCAATTTAGCATCAACTATTCTGTTAACATCATTTTCGTTTACGTAATCTGGAGCAGGAACATTTGCAACTCCTTGGTTATCTACTTTGTATCCTGGAGGAGAGAATGGTTCTTTGTCCTTACAATCAGCAATTCCGTCACCATCACTATCCAATGTTACCCCTCTTGTATCAACTGGACATCCAGCGTCAGTATTAGCCTCTTGATCGAATGCATCAACTACACCGTCACCATCAGTATCATTATTATCAAAAATAGGTCTAGCTTTTACTTCTGCTAAATCATCAGCAATCATGTCTAATGGAGAAGCCCAGTACAATGGTTGTGCTTGATCATCTCCTTTTCCAATTGCGAAACTCAATCTAATGTTTGTATAGTTAATCAAATCTCTAGAAGAAGTTTCCGCAGAACCTAAACGTTCAGAAGCATCAAGAAGATCATCTCCTCTTCCGAGAACTGACTTTATTTTGTGCTCGATACCTAAAGACGCTTTTTTACCTAATTTAAATCCTATTCCAAATCCACCAGTCAGGTATGTTGAAACTGTCCATTCATCATCAAAATCTAAATCATCTACATCAACTTCATTATTTCCTTCGATTGCAGTAACATCAAAATTACCGATACCCGCACCTGCAAACAAATAAGGATTAATCTTGTTTTTCTTAAATACTTTAAATTGGTTAAGACTAGCAACTAAAGTTGCATCTCCACTAATTATAGTAGTCTCATACTCAGGTAACCAGTTATCGGCAAAACCATAAACTGCTGCATCTGCAGATCTTTCTGTTTCATCCTCCTCTCCTGAAAGTGACTCATAAGTAGCATCTAAACGGACAGAAAAAACGTAGTCCAAAGCTTTTCTTGCATGAAGACCAACTCCAAAACCACTATCCCAGTCAACGTCACCGGTAACAATGTCATGACCAACATTTAATCCGATTTCCCACATATTCTTAGGCTTAGACTTTATTGCTAAAGAAGAAGAAGTAGCTGCTTCTTGTGCAATTCCTGTCATATATACACCTAAAATCAGGGCTAACAATATTGAAAATTTCCTTGTCATAAGGTTCTTACTTTAATGATTAAACAAATTAAATATTTATTAAATATAATGTAATTATAAATTCTTAACTAGGGATTATAATGTTGGACTTCAAGATAAATCATTAAAAAATTAAACGAGCTGTGTATTTAATTTTCAATTTTCTTGTATTGAGCGTTGGCACAATAATTTATTCTCTAGAGAAATCCCCTAAAGCTCAACAAATGTAATAAAACAATTAGCAATTATTCATATTAGAGGAATTAATAATTAATAATTATTTACTCCTTTTTAGACCAGGCAATCCCATGCAAGTAACTAATTCAATTATATATTTATATATCTTATAATATAATGCTAGATTTGTTTACATTTTTCAACTATTTAAGTTACTAAATCATCAAAATATTTGTTATGCTCAACATTTGGATTGACCCTTTACCTGCTCATTACTTCGCCAAAAGACTCAACCTTAATCATAACAAAAACTCGAAGGGTGAAGAAAGTAATAGGATTGAATCCAAAGTTGCCTTAATTGGTCATGGCAATTTCATGAATGCTATTAGAGAGGCTTTTTATGCATTAGATCTATCTAAAGTAATGGATGATACCAACGACTTAGGAGATATAAGAAATAATGATATTAGCTTAATGACCGCTGCCTATAAGGAACTCATATCACAAGATATCTTTCCTATTGTAATTGATTCCAGTCCAAACACTAGCCTATCAATAGCTAATGCCCTTGAACAATTAAACTATGATACTAGCTTTGGTGCCATCAGTCCGTCTACCAAACAAAATTCAGATTTTTATTCCGTGTACTCAGAATTAATAGATGGAGGAAAAGCAAATAAAATATCTATTCTTGCCTATCAAAAACATTTTGCCAACCCGCTTGATCAAGTAATGCCTAAACTAGATCCTTCAGGCTTACTTAGTCTAGGAAAAATACGTGATGACATTAGAGAATCTGAGCCCATTCTTAGATCACTTGACTTCCTATCGATTGACATAAAATCTATCAAAGCTAGTGACTCTCAAGGTTTAAAAAATCAGAAGAACATTGGGTTAAACTCTGAAGAAGCTTGCAAACTACTTCATTACGCCTCTTCCTCCACAAAGTTAAAGGGACTACATATCTCTGGTTTTGAATTTGATGAAGAGACAAATACAAATGCTGGGGTCGAACTAATTGCTTGCTTGATATGGTATACACTAAAAGGTAGGCAAAATGCTTATTTTACTAATCAAAGCAAACAAGAAATGACCAATTTCATTGTGGAACTTGACAGCTGGGATCAACAACTTAATTTCTGGAAAAACGAGAAAAGCGAGCATTGGTGGATTGAAATTCCCTCATTGAAAAATGAAAATGAAGGTTTAGTCCCGTGTTCTGAGAGCGAATACACTCTTGCCAAAGAAAATAAAATGAGTAACAGGCTATTTCACATCCTCTCAAGTTACTAAGCTTGATTTTGATCCGGATTATTCTAAAATTAACCTTTCTAATGCGACTCCCCTACTCCCCTTAATAAGGAAAAAACAATTTTGAAATTCTTGTTGTTCAAACCAGTCTTTCAATTGTTCCACATTTTCAAAATCATTTTTTGGGAAAAGTTTGCCCACATAAATAACCTTCTTAAAATCAAGCTTATTGGCTAACTTTGCTAATCGTTTGTGTTCAGACTGGGCATATTCTCCTAGCTCATACATATCTCCTAGAATCATAATTTTATTTTCATGCTCAATCTTATGGAAATTTTCGATAGCCACTTCCATACTAGAAGGATTAGCATTGTATGCATCTAATAAAAATTTATTTGACTTTCTTCTAACTATTTGAGACCTATTATTTTTAGGGATATATGATTCAATTGCCTGTTTAATCTTATCGTTTGAGACATGAAAGTAAATGCCTATACAAATTGCACTTACAATATTCCCAAGGTTGAAGCTCCCTTGTAGTTGAGTGTCAACTCTAAGTGAATCATCATTATAAAAATGAACATGCATGCTCAGACTGTCTTGCTCCTCGATAAGATCAAGGTCTACAAACCCGTGCGACCGAGATTCTTTAGAAAAAACTACAGGTTTTATTTTTCTTGACTCAATAAGCTCTTTTGTACTACTTTCGCTTTGATTGAAAAAAATCACACCTTTGTGAAAAGCTAAAAAATTATATAATTCTCCTTTAGCTTTTCTTACTCCATCCATTCCCCCAAATCCTTCTAAGTGCGCTTTCCCAATGTTTGTAATAATACCGTGTGTAGGTTCGGCAATCTTGCAGAGCGTATCAATTTCGTTTATATGATTAGCTCCCATCTCTATAATTGCTAATTCATGATCTTTTCTAAGTTGGAGTAGTGTTAAAGGCACTCCAATATGGTTATTAAAATTACCTTTAGTATAATGTACATTGAAAGTGCTACCCAAAACCTCAGCCAATAACTCTTTGGTAGTTGTTTTTCCATTGCTACCAGTTATTGCTATAAATGGTATAGAAAACGCTTTTCGATACTTGTTAGCAAAATCTTGTAAGGACTTCAATACATTGCTAACCAAAATAATACGAGGGTCATCTGAATTAACCAATTCATCTACGATGGCAAAAGCTGCTCCCATCTCAAGTGCTTTAGTAGCATACAAATTGCCATTAAAGTTTTCCCCTTTCAAGGCAAAGAAAATGCAGTTTTCTTCAATCCTCCTTGAATCAGTACTAACTAATAGATGATCTAAAAAATGAGCATAAACATTATCTATTGTCGGCAATGGATGGAAAATTTTATGGATTATTGATATACAAGCTTTTGAATTGAAGCTCTATTTCTATATGAAAATAGAATTATTTTGAATCATATCTTAGAAATACTACTTTAAAATAAAAAAGTCTCCATGTAAGCATGTTACATGGAGACTTTTGGATACAAAAAGTAAATATTACTTAAAGCTTCTATTTTGCTTCTTACGCTTAAACTTAAACGAATTCCCACTTGAATCTTCATTTCCAGTTGGTCCACCAGTTCTAGTCATAGCGCATCTAAATCCAATTGTACGATCTGAAGTATCCTCCTCTTTAAATCTTCTCGCTCCTGGTGTCAACCAAAAAGCTCTATCCTGCCAGCTACCTCCTTTGATAACTCTTGACTTATCACTAATTAATGATGTTTTCCCATAATCGTAGAATACCTCAGAGTCTTGATCTCCATCTAAGTAGTTATATACTTGTCCTCTTTTGTAATTTTCTCTAGTTGCCACTTCTTCATCCTCAACATCTCTGTATCTGATACGTCCGATACTATCCTTTTCTACTGGAGCTCCATTCTCGTCCAAAATTCTTTGCTTGAACTTACCTCCTCTATATGGATTTAAATCGTGCCCCTCAACATCTCTTAAGGTAGTAGAAGTCATTGGTCTGTACAAATCAAGTACCCATTCATTCACGTTTCCAGCCATATTGTAAAGACCAAAATCGTTAGGAACAAACTTTCTAACATCAGCAGTAATGTGTGATTGATCGTTTAGTGCACCAGCCATCCCCATGTAATCACCTCGACCTCTCTTAAAGTTAGCCAAAATTTTACCCTGATCTCTATTTCTAACCTGGAATCTAACCGTATTACCATTCCACGGATAAAGCTTTCTATCTGTTATTCTTTCATCTTTTTCAGTTGCTTGATTACCAATCAAAGCCAAAGCAGCATATTCCCATTCAGCTTCCGTAGGTAATCTATAAGAAGGTAATAAGATACCATCTTCAAATCTAACAGGTCTTTCTTCACCAGTACTTAAATCAGGAAGATTTTTTCTAACATCCCCTTGGTACTGCTTATATAAGTATGATTCTGTATTAAAGTTATCCTCATCTCTCTGTTGTGGATTAGGATTCAATATCCCTTTTTCGATAAGCACCATCTCGTTTACTCTATCAGTTCTCCACTTACAGTAATCATTTGCCTGCAACCAGTTAACACCCACGACAGGGTAATTATCATAAGAAGGGTGACGGAAGTAAGTCTCTACAAAAGGTTCATTGTAAGACAATTCTTCTCTCCATACGAGCGTATCTGGTCTTGCATTGGTTCTGATTTCTGGATATGATTCTCCAAAAACTCTACCCAACCAGTACAAATATTCTTTATAATCGATGTTTGCCACTTCAGTTTCATCCATATAAAACGATGATACAGTAACTCTTCTAGGGATAGAACTCCATTCGAACATTACATCTTGTTCGGTATTTCCCATGGTAAAAGTACCACCTTCGACTAGAACTAGATTTGGTCCAGTTGCTTGACCTTCATAGTCTAGCTTCTCAAATCCACCCCACTCTTGCTCATTATATGCCCAACCAGTTGTTGATGATCTTTCACTTTTCTTACACGAAAATGTAAAAGCAATCAATAACGTAAAAGCAAAACTCATTTTAAGAAATCGCATCATTATTTTTTTAATTATTCGCTATTATACTAAAGAATACCAAATATAGGTAAAGTTTAGACACCTACAAAAAGAAACCAAAAGAGAAATATTGTAAATATTGAATCAGCGAAACAGCTGAAAACAGTCATTATAATTTACTTTTCTCCTATTGTGATCAAAATTTATCCCTATGGATATTTCATGGCTGCCATTTGAAAGTCTATTAGTCAAACTTGAACTAACCGTAAAATCGTAAGAATAGCCTATTTTAAGGCCTTTTTGTCTAAATCCGACGAGCAATATGGCTGCATCAGCGTTTTGGAAAGTGTGTCTAAACCATGCTCCTGCAAAAACTGACCCAATTCCTCCATAGGCACCAATATTAACTTGGTTTAAATTCACCTGTCTTTCAAATAGAACATTTGGTGATAAAAACGCATCCATTCTTCGCTTATTGCCTTCTCTCAGTACTATTTGTGCACCTGCATGTGCAGAATATCTAGCTGGTAATCCGGTAACAAACGCCTCACTTGAAGCAAAAAAGATGTCGTTTGGAGTGTTAATATGCTTTATAGAAAAACCACCGTAAAATATGGGACTATATATCAGTATACCCGTTGATAAATCTAATACTGTTCTCGTAAGGTCCTCCGGTTGTATTTCTTGTGAAGGATTCTTTCCATTGTTTCCTTCAATTCGATCCAATTGATCTCCAAATACTAAATTCTCCCAATCTATCCTAGACTGCCAAATTCCTCCCTCTATTCCCAGCTTAATGCTTACATCATTGCCCAAGTTGACTTTGTAGGAAAAGAAACCGGTCAAATTGTTAATTTTATACAATCCCTCCCCTGCGCTATCCGTAGAAGCCCTAAATCCTAACCCAATATTCAAGGGTTCAATGAATTGATCTACGGAGGCTGCATAAGTTGAATATGCTGTTCCTGGCCACCCACTCCACTGATTTCTATAATTTAAAGCAATATTTGGTGTGTATGTATTCCCAGTAAAAGCTGGATTTGTAGATAAAGGAGATGCATAAAATTGGCTAAATACAGGATCCTGACTATATAGAGAGGAATAGCAAAAAAGTACAAATAAGATCTGAAAAAGCCGTGAAAGTGTAAAATGCATGCTTTAAATTAATATTTTTTTATCAACCCAACATCAATAAAGCACTATTGGGCGTTAAATGACAAATATTCTTGCAATAGTAGAATCAATTTTCCGTTTCCTATTGTAAATTAAGCTTTGGTTTTAATTCAACGAACTTTCCGAATGCCAAATTGTAAAACAACCTTTAAGAATCGCGACATGAAACAATTACTGCTAAGTTTATGCATCTTTATCGGACTAATTTCAAATACTGACGCTCAGCAAAAATTCTCCTACTCCATTACCCTTAATTGGGAAGAAGAAGGTCTATCAAGAAGTTTTCCTGATGGTTCTGCTGAACAAATTCCATTTTTCGCTGAAGCTTATTTCTCTAACAACGACTCTCCTCTTCCGGTTTATCATAAAAGTTTTAATCTGAATGGAGCATCCGACTTAATCCCTACGATAAGTAATGTAAAAACGGAGAGAATAGATATCAAATACGACTACAGCGCAGTTAATCAAAATAAAGATTTAGACCCCAAAATATCTGTAACTAGAGGTAGAGACCAATATACAGGACATATTGATTTCTGCCCTATTATATTTGACGGTACAGATTACAGAAAAGTAGTTTCCTTTGACCTTACCGTTCAAGCTAATCTTATTGATAAACAACTATTTAGACTTCCTCCAACTACTACAGAGTCTGTATTGGCTGATGGAGATATCTATAAGATAGCTGTACAAGAAGAAGGTATCCATATGATTGACATGAATTTTCTTAGTTCTGAACTTGGGATAAACATATCAAGCATATCTCCATCGCAAATTCAAATTTATGGTGCTGGCGGCGGGATAGTTAATGAAAGAAATGATGACTTTAGAGTGGACGATCTAATGCCTGTTGCTATGCAAATGATCGGAACTGAAGATGGATCATTAGATAACGGCGATAGAATTCTTTTTTATGCAGAAGGAGCCACTATTGACAAATCGGACATCAGCAGTCGGAAAATATCTAAGCCAATTAATGTTTACTCATTAGAAAACTTCTACTTTATCAAAATAGGGAATGTTACTCAAAACTTGATACAAGAGTTACCTTCAATACAAAACACAACTGGGTCTACAGATCAATTTGATGGTTTCGTCAATATCGAAGAGGACAATATTAACATACTGCATGAATTTGTTTTTAGCCAAGGCTCTGGTAGCACTTGGTATATGCAAAAATTTGAAGGTCTAAGAGAGCAAACCTATAACTTCAACATTCCAAACCTTGTCACATCCGAACCAGTTACCGTGGAAAGCGTTTTTGCAGGCAGGTCTGATGTTTCCTCTACATATGATATGATTATAAACGGAGAGTCTTTTACAAGCCCTAGTATGGCTCGTGTGCGCACTGCTGATATAGAATCCGCACACGCCACTAGAGTTCGTTTTACAGAGGAAGTTAATGTTAACAACGATAATATTTCTGTAGAAATAAACTATCCACAGAGAGCCGCAAGCACCGGCTGGCTAGATTTCATCAACATCAATGCTAGACAAAGATTAATATTGACAGGAAATGAAATGACATTTAGAGATTTTAAATCTCTCGACAATATAAGTACCACATTCAACCTTCAGTCAAGTGCAGCAGATACCAGAGTGTGGAATATCTCCAACCCCTTAGATGCTAATGCTATTGGTGCCAACTCAAATAATGGGACAGTAAGTTTCGGCGCAAATACTCAAACTTTACAAAAATTCATAGCTTTTGACTTCAATGCTGTTAACAAAGTACCCACAGCAGTAGGTAAAATAGATAACCAAAATTTGCACTCCATTGCATCTGCTGATATGATTGTAGTATATCCAAGAGAGTTTGAAGAACAAGCCAATAAGTTTGCTGAACACAGAAGCTCTTTCGATGGACTCGATGTAAAGACTGTCCTAATAGATGAAATCCAGAATGAGTTTTCTTCTGGAAGGAACGACCCTTCAGCCATTAGAGACTTATGCAAACTCATTTACAATAGGGACAATAGTCTTAGATACTTGTTGCTTTTTGGAGATGGCTCATTCGATCATCGTGGTATTTACAATAATGAAAATAGTAATAGTCGAAGTAATTTTATTACTGTATATGAAGAAGACTCTCTCAATACCATTTTTGCCTTTCCGACAGATGATTATTACGCTTTATTGGATCCAGACGAAGGAATATCTCTAAATGGTGGACTTGATCTTGCTGTAGGTAGATTCCCAGTAAAGACGACTACTGAAGCAGAAATAGTAGTCCAAAAAATAATAGACTACGAAACAAACCCAGAAAGTTTTGGCAACTGGAGAAACGACATAGCATTCGTCGCAGATGATGAAGATGGTAATGCCCATCTTGATGACGCAGATGGAATTGCGGAAATGGTCAGAGAAAGATATCCAGAATACAACCTCAATAAATTATATGCTGATTCTTACCGTCAGATCTCTACTCCAGGAGGAGAAAAATATCCAGATTTATCTGAAGAAATCAATAAAGTAATGTTTCAAGGCGCACTAGTCGTAAATTACCTGGGACACGGAGGATCCAAAGGTTGGGCGCAAGAAAGATTCCTTGATCTAAATGATATAGAAAGCTGGTCTAACAATTCCAATTTACCAATGTTAGTAACCGCTACATGTTCTTTCACTGGATATGATGACCCTGATTTCGTGACCGCTGGAGAAAGATCATTCCTAAGTTCGAAAGGAGGTGTTGTTGGTCTAATGACCACCGTTAGAGCAGTATTTGCAAACCAGAATGAGCAACTTACAAGAAGTATATTTGATAGGATCTTCGAAAAAGAGAACGGACGATCCATCCCATTTGGAGATGTCATGCTCAGAGGTAAAAACACATTGAGTGGTTCAACTATTGAAAACTCAAGAAAATTTGCTCTTATCGGTGATCCATCTATGCGTATTGCAATACCTGAAAATAAGGTGCAAACACTTACTATCAATGGAAATGCACTGGATACTATTCCTAGAGATACATTACACGCCCTAGATCAAGTAACCATCACCGGTCAGGTTACCGATCAAAATGATCAGGTCTTAAATAATTTTAATGGAAGAGTGTTTGTAAAAGTTTTCGACAAAATTAATGACATCACTACTCTATCCAATGATCCAAGGAGTATCGTAACAACCTTCAAGAGTCAAAAAAACATCATATTCACCGGTGTTGCCAGTGTAACGAATGGACAATTTGAAATCAAGTTTGTTGTGCCTATCGACATAGATTACGCTTTCGGAAAAGGTAAAATAAGTTATTATGCCACCAACGATGACCCCGTAGATGCAGTGGGCTCATATACCAACTTTATTGTAGGAGGAACCAATCCTGATGGGATAGTCGATAATGAACCACCTACAGTTGAAGTTTTTATGAATAATGAAAATTTTGTGTTGGGCGGCATAACTACCCCGGACCCTATGTTGATCGTGAACCTATCTGACAATTTAGGAATAAATGTTGCAGGTACAAGTATAGGTCACGATTTGGTTGGTGTTTTAGATCAAGACAACAACAATGCGTTTGCCCTAAATGACTTTTACGAGGCAAAAATTGATGATTTTACACAAGGAACGGTACGCTTTCCATTATCCGGTTTGGCAAGTGGAAGACATGAAATAACCGTGAAAGCCTGGGATGTAGCTAATAACTCTGCAGAAGGATTTACAGAGTTTGTAGTAGCTGAGAACCAAAATTTAGCCCTCGAGCAAGTTTTAAACTACCCCAATCCATTCACAACCAATACCCAATTCATGTTTGAGCACAACCTTCCAGGGCAATTGCTCGACGTACAAGTGAGAATATTCACAGTATCGGGCAAATTGGTTAAGTCCATCAATGCAGAAGTGGTTTCTGACGGAAACAGCGTAAGAAATATAAATTGGGACGGAAAAGACGATTTCGGGTCAGATATTGCTAGAGGTGTGTATCTTTATAAAGTTAAAGCAGCACCTTCAGATAACACAAATATTGAAGCTGCTGAAAGTGAGTTCGAAAAGTTAGTTATCTTAAAATAAAATGTCCTAAGAAAACGTTAATAATAGTAGACCAACCGTTTACATCCCTTTATAGCACAACTAACACCGAATTTGTTATTTTTGCACGTTTTGAATTAATAGATTGAAGAAAATATCGTAATGAAGAAAATATTAATACTTACAATCATGTGTTTTGCTTTTTTTGTGCAAGACAGTTATGCTCAGTCGCAATGTAGATTTAACACTGGCACTGGAGAGTGGGAAGGCTTTGACGGAGGTCCTTGTGTAAATACACTGATCACAGCATTACCCTTTTTAAGGATTATTCCAGATGCAAGATCAGCTGCATTAGGTGATGCTGGTATCGCTTTATCTGCAGATCCAAATGCTGTATTCTTCAATGCTTCCAAACTTTCATTTGCGGAAGATGATTTAGGATTGTCACTAACCTACACGCCTTGGTTAAGATCTCTTGGACTCAACGATGTCTATATGGCTTATCTATCTGGGTATAAAAAATTAGATGATGATTTATCCGCCGTAGCTGTAAGTTTAAAATACTTCTCCTTAGGGCGAATAGCATTTACGGATGCCAATGGTCAATCTATTGGAGAAGGTAATCCAAATGAATTTGAGTTGACAGGAGCTTACTCTAGAAAACTATCTGAAAAATTATCTGTAGGTATTTCATTGAAGTTTATCTTTTCTAATCTCGCTTCTGGTCAAGCTATTGACAATGTAGAAATAACACCTGCTACAGCCGGAGCAGCTGATTTATCTTTGTTTTATACAACACCTGTAGATTTACCAAATATAAAAACGGAACTCTCTGTAGGTGCAGCAGTTACTAATATCGGGACAAGAGTTTCTTACACAAACAGTGCAAATAGAGACTACTTACCAGCCAACCTAGGGATAGGTGCTGCGTGGAAGTTGGATCTTGATCAATACAACCAGCTTACATTTGTAACTGATTTTAACAAATTATTGGTTCCTACACCTTGTGTCGGTGATGCAGCAGATTGCGAAAACAGCGGTGATCCGGAGATTATCGATTACAAAGAGCAAAGTGTTATTGGTTCTATATTCAATTCATTTGGGGATGCACCTGATGGCGCTTCAGAAGAGTTTAGAGAAATCAACTACTCAGTAGGAGTTGAATATTGGTATGATCAGCAGTTTGCTGTTCGTGCTGGATATTATAACGAAGATGCCACAAAAGGAAACAGAAAGTACTTTACGCTTGGGCTTGGTATCAAGTACAATATATTCGGATTAAACTTTTCATACCTAATCCCTACTAATTCGCAAAGAAGTCCACTTGACAATACATTAAGATTCTCTCTCTTATTCGACTTTGGAGAAGTTGGAGAATAATAAAATATAACTGACAATAATATTAAACCGCTTGACTCTTGTTTGTTAAGCGGTTTTTTTATGCCCCTACCCTACTTAGTTGCCACGTTAAAGTTATTATCTGTTTTGATTTTTGAGGGCGGCCCTACTGCTTGCGGAGCTACTAGCCAACCCAAAAAAGCAGTAGACCAGGCTATCCAGCACTCCACGTCCGTTGCGGTCCCGAAAAAAAAATCGGGACTACTCCCTTGAGGTCGTCTGCTTCCTATCCTTCCCGCAAAAGAGAATCTTTCATACTATATTATTTAATCCTTGTATAAATATAATATTGTAGTATCTTTGCCATCCAATATCGCGGGGTGGAGCAGTTGGTAGCTCGTCGGGCTCATAACCCGAAGGTCACAGGTTCAAGTCCTGT
>JALZVN010000277.1 GCA_023299965.1 Saprospiraceae bacterium
GACGAAGGGCTGCTAGATTTGACAAGATTCAAAACGCCTGATTTGTGGGATCAGTTTTATCGCAAAGAAGCGCTAGGCGTCAAGACTTGGGATTTGTATGATTACGTGATGGGGAGCTTCGCTGGTCAAATGGATCGGATCCTTAGCATAGGGGGAGATGGAGATCTCAACCCAGATAGCAAAAAAAATAAAGCCAATCGCTTTGAGCCTGTAGTGCAGCATTTTGGTCCCTTTTATCTAAAACCAGGCAATAAGAAAACGCATGAATTTACCATGCCCAATTACATTGGTTCAGTTAGAGTGATGCTAGTGGCAGCTCATGATGGCGCATATGGTAAAGCAGAAGAAACAGTCCCCGTCAAAAAGCCACTTATGGTGCTCTCTTCCTTTCCTAGGGTATTGAGTCCAACAGAAAATATGCAGTTACCGATATCCGTCTTCGCCTTAGAAGACCATATCAAAAATGTAAAAGTGACCATACAAGAAACGGAAGGCTTAGTAAAATTTCCAAATGGAAAAACTCAGCAAGTTTCCTTTTCAGAAAAGGGAGAACAGATGGCTTATTTTGATATAGAAGTTTTGGATGAGTTGGGTGTTGCGAAGTTTGATGTCGTAGTAGAGTCAGGAGGCGAACGATCTTCTCAGCAAGTTGAGATTCAAGTTGATAATCCAAATGAATACATCAGTAAAGTAGATGGTGGCGTGCTCAAACCTGGAGAGACTTGGGATCAATTGATTACTACCATTGGTACCCAGGGCACCAATGATGCAGTATTAGAGGTGTATAATATCCCACCGCTCAATCTAGAAAGACGTTTGCAATACCTGTTGAGATATCCTCATGGATGTCTAGAGCAAACGGTCTCTACGGCGTTCCCTTTGCTTTATCTCGATCGTTTTGTAGACCTCACAAAAGACCAAAAAGATCAACGAGAAACCTATATCAATGCTGCGATACATAAGCTAAGCAGTTTTTTGAATCCTAACGGAGCCTTTTCCTATTGGCCAAATTCTTATATCAATTATTGGGCAAATACTTACGCAGGTCACTTCTTGATTGAAGCAGAAAAACTAGGCTACGTAATTCCGACTAATTTGATCTCCAACTGGTTACAGTATCAGAAGACTGAAGCAGTATTATTTCGGGAAAATAGTAAGTGGTCAAGCAAAAACAACAACTTGACCCAAGCCTATCGCCTATACACCTTGGCGCTAGCCGGACAAGAAGAACTAGGTGCGATGAATCGATTAAGGCAGGTAGATAAGCTTAGTCCGCAGGCTTCATGGAAGCTTTCATCTGCATACGCATTAGCATCGCGTCCTGAAGTAGCAAAAGCCGTCTACGATAAGGCGTCAAAGGAGGTGTCTGAGTATGATACCCAATTAAGATATAATTTTGGTTCCCGCTTGAGAGATCAGGGGATGTTGTTAGAAAATTTAGTTCTTTTGAAAAACTATGATGAGACGGCGAAAGTGCTGAATTCTATTTCTAAAAGTTTTATCTCCAATAGATACTACAATACACACGCTATATCAATGGCGATGTTAGGCGTGGGAAAACTAATGACCGAAAAAGACAATGAACCTCTATCTTTTACGCTCAAAATTGGAGCTAAGCAAGCAGTTGATGTCTTGTCAAAGTTGCCTATCTCTGTAACAGACCTGCAAGCAGATGCAAATAAAAATGAGAGACTAATCATAACGAATACGACCGAAGATATCCTCTTTGTGCGAATGATCTCGACGGGTAAACCTCTAGTTGGTCCTACCGAAAAAATAGAAGAAAATCTTCAGATGAATATTGAATATCTAGATGCAAATGGCAAAAAAGTTGACATCACCAAACTAAAACAATCTGCAGATATCTTTGCCAAACTTACGGTGACTCATCCTGGTACGCGCAGGACATATTATCACAACCTTGCTTTGACACAGATATTTCCATCTGGCTGGGAGGTGATCAATGATAGACTATCTAGCGTGGATAACAAATTTGTTTCTGATGATTTTGATTATCAAGATATTCGAGATGATCGTATCCATACTTACTTTTCTTTGCAAAATGGAAAAAGTAAAACCTTCTACACCAGATTGACAGCTACTTATCAAGGAAATTATTATTTACCCAATCAGATTTGCAAAGCCATGTATGATGAATCTATTCAGGCGATTTTACCTAGTCAAAGGATACAGATCAATCGATAGGATAGCTTGAGTTGACGATTTGATAACTATGTCAATATAGATTTGATTTTGCGGCCATCCCGAACAAAGACACATAGGCGAGAAGCCTATGTGTCTTTGTTCGGGACCACGTCGGCCACTGTATGTGATGCCTTGCCATCACGCAAGAGAAAAGGTTTGCCTTTTCTCTAAGCTGCACACGCATCCCATGCCGCTACCACCGTTTGTCCTGACGCACTCCGTGCTCTGTGTTTCGGCTTCGCCTCCAATAGGTGTTATACCATTTGTAGTCAAAAATGGCGTATAAAATTTCAAATAGTGTTAATACGTTGATTTAATGCGTTTTAGTGCAAGGATTTCTAAAGTAGATGCAATGTGCATTACGTCGAGGTGAATCCCTGTGTAAAGTATGCTGAGCTTCAAAAGAAATCATATGCAATAAATTATTTATATATAAATCTATTGAAGCCATAGACACGATTGGACGAAATTGGGCAGGAGTAGATTT
>JALZVN010000278.1 GCA_023299965.1 Saprospiraceae bacterium
GCTTTGCCGATGACTTCTCCTACTCCATTAGGGGGAACAACAACGAAGACTTCTTCATTCACTTTGACAAACTGCTGTTCACTCCATACTTTAGAAAAATTGATATTCCCTGAGATAGGTGATGTGATGAGGAAAGACTGCTTCCAATTTAGGATTTCATTCTTAAGCCTTTCAACGTCTTCTATGATATCTAGTTGACGATCAGAATTACCCACCTGGCGCCCCTCTCTAAGATCAATAATATCAGTGCGTATTTGCTCCTTTGTGATCGTGTTATTAATTATTAGCGTACTGATATTCTCAAACTCTCGCTTATACCGAAGATATTCTGTTTGGCTTTTTTCTAAATTAATTTTAGAGACGAGTCCGTTTGCTTCTAATTCTTCTTGGCGTTTATAATTCTTTTGAGCTATAGCTAACTCCTCAGCAAGTGTCTTTTGTTGTCTCTTCAGATTATCGACCAAGTCCTCTGTACTATTTATTTGAGCACGTAAGGATTCTATCTTCCCGAAAACACCTGTACGCCCAGAAAAATAACCGTATTCTTTGAGCTTATCGGTCAGCGCCGCATAGGAAATTTGCAACCTTCCAAGTTGTAAATTTTCTAAAGGTTTAGTTCTAGAAAAATCAGATGGTCTTTTGTATGATCTTAATTTATCTAAAAAGGTTTGGAGTGTTTCTATATCTTTATATTCGGCAGTGCTATTTAGTACAGCTATTATTTCATCCTTCTTGACTTGTTGCTTGTTTTTTACACGAAGTTCTTTAATCTCACTATTGGTATCAGCTACAACGCGAATCGCTGGAGACTCCGTCGTAATCGTAACTTGAGAGGTCAACACATCAGGATACTTTATCAACCAAGACAGTGCTACAAATATCAATAATGCAAAAAACAAAAAAGTGATCCCCCAACGGAGTATCCAACTTGGGGGTCTCCCAAGTATTTGGTCCACCTCATTATTTTTTTTGAGGTTTATATCTTCCGCCTTTTCTATGAGTGTAGCCATAAATCTATATTACTTTCCCAGTTCTAATTGTGCGCTTACTAAATTAAAATACTTCCCCTTCAATTCAACCAATTCCTCATGTGTTCCTAATTCTGAAATTTCTCCTTTATCTAATACGACTATTTGATCTGCGTCTTTGACCGTACTTAATCGATGCGCTACCACGATAACCGTTTTATTGGTATAAAACTCCTTGAGGTTATCCACAATCTTGCGCTCGTTCTTTGTGTCTAATGCATTAGTCGCTTCATCAAAAAACAGGAAATCAGGATTTTTGTAGATTGCTCTAGCCATCAAGAGACGCTGCTTTTGTCCTTGACTGATGCCATTGCCTTTTGCTCCGATCATCGTATTGTATCCTACAGGTTGATCTTCGATAAACTCTTGGATATTGGCTAGTCGAACGGCACGAAGCAATTTTTCTCTATCTACCCTCTCTTCACTCGCAGCGATATTATTAGCGATGGTATCCGAAAAGATAAATCCATCTTGCATCACAGCACCACATTTATGCCTCCAGAGTTGCTCATCTATTTTATCCAACTGCACACTCCCTATTTTAATTTGTCCTTCTTGCGGCGCATAAAAACCCAATAGGAGCTTTATTAAAGTGGTCTTTCCACTGCCACTCGTACCTACTATCGCAGTTACCTTTCCTGGAGGAATACTCAGCGAAACATTCTTGAGGACATACTCTTCCAACTGATTGTATTTAAAACTGACATTCTCGATCTCTATCGGAGCCATTGTCGGGACGAAATCAATTTTATGTTGATTATTTTTTTCATCTTTCATCACATGGATTTCTCCAAGTCGCTCAAGACTTATATTGGCATCTTGAGCTTGCCGTACGAAATCTATCAATTGCCTTAATGGAGCATTCAATTGACCTACTATATATTGTACCGCTAGCATCATCCCTAGAGTCATCTGTCCATCTATAACAGCTTTCGCGGCTAGGAATGAGATCAGGATGTCTTTTATATAACTGATCCCATTGGCTCCTATATCTTGATATTGAGTAATGCTAAGAGAGCGAATATTCGCGTGAAATAATTTAGCTTGTACATTCGTCCATTTGCGTCGATGCTTCACTTCACTATTTTGAAGTTTTATTTCTTGCATCCCATGTATCAGCTCAATCAAAGTATTTTGATTCTCAGCCAATTCTTGGAACTTTTGATAATCCACCTGCTTTCTCTTCTTCAGGAAAAAGAGTATCCATGCTATGAAGAGTATACTTGAGATCAAGAAAATCAAAAATATATTCACATTATATATAATGAGTACTATACCGAAAACAAAAAAGTTAACCATTGAAAAGATTATGCTCAATGATGAACTTGTAAGAAAAGCTTCGATACGGGTATGATCATTTATTCTTTGTAGAAGATCTCCTATCAGTTTGGTATCAAAAAACTTAATGGGTAGTCGCATCAATTTCGATAAGAAGTCCGAAATAAGCGAAACGTTGATCCGCGTACTGATATGCAACAATATCCAACTCTGGATTACTTCTAAAGAAGTCTGCCCCACGAATATCATCAATTGAGAAATAAGTATCAACCATATAAAACTAATATCTTGATTCTCAATCCCAATGTCTACAATAGACTGGGTAAGAAATGGAATGATGAGTTGAAACAAGCTGCCAATAACTAAGCCTAAAATCAGTTGGATAATTAGCTTTCGATAAGGGCGCAAATAGGAAATCAAATACGCCAGACCTTTACGCTGAGTTTCTTGTTTCTCAAACTCATAAAAAGCTGGTGTCGTCTCTAAGATCAAAACAATTCCTAAATCTCCATCACTTTCCCAGTTTCTTTTAAATTCCTTGTGGCTTAGTTTTATTTTACCGATGGCGGGATCAGCAACCCAAACATATTTATCAGAATACTTATATACAACGATAAAGTGATTTTGCTCCCAATGAACTATACAAGGCAATGGAACATCTTCAAAACCGGGAACTGAATCATCATCTGAGATAAAAGGTATTTTGATGGGCGTCCCTCTAAATCCAATAGTCTCCCCAGCCTCCATTATTCCCTTTAAGGAAACACCTGTACGAGAGAGATAACTTTGAGCCCGCAAAAATTCTAGTGAATGGTTTTGGCCATAATATTCTGCGATCATTTTTAGACAAGTAGGACCACAGTCCATTTGATCTAGTTGCTGATAATATGGAAACCTTTTAATCATTAAAAAATATCATTTTTGCAAATACACATAAGCGTATTCATACCCGGAGGGTTTTGTTATTTCGAAATTATCTATACGGGATGAAGCTGAAAATCAATTTGACTGAATACTAAACATTCAAAAATTATTGAATATTTTCAGCTGGGGAGTTTGTAAATATAAAAAAAAGTTTTACATTAGATCATTAGATATAAAAACAATCATCTCATTAATTGAGCTAACTTTTCTACTATCTATATCCATATATAAAAAAATATTCAAGGCTAGCTAAACTAAAACTTTTTCATTGCTCGACATTGAATAATCATTTAATGTGTATACACATCACAATTAACTGATTACTAGGTAGCGCTATTGAAAAGTCGTAAGTATTAATACTACTATTGGCACTTTTCAACAAAAAAATGGCACTTTTCAGTATATTAGAAGACTCCTGAAAGCCTGGATTTACGTAAAAAGTATTAAACTTATTTTTTCACTTATAAAATTAAAACAAATGAAAAAGATTTTCAAAAATGTAATCATCAAGAAGGAAAATGATCTTAAGAAAGTAACAGGAGGTACTGGTATTGGTGGTAAGCCAATCAGATAAGATTTTTTTCTTAGATAGGCAGTAATAGTATTACTGCTTAAAAATCGCACTTGCTATTCATTTAGTAAGTGCGATTTACTTTTTGGACATTATGTTAGAAATGAATATTTACTGTCCGAGCATTTTGATAAGTAAGCCCTCTGCTTCGACTTCCACTATGATCAAATCAAAATTGCTTTGTCTAAGCAAACCTTTTTGCACCATATTTTTCATAAAAGAAATAAATATATCATAGTATCCATTTGTATTCAACAAGCCTATTGGTTTATTATGTAGCCCTAGCTGCGCCCAGGTTAATACCTCAAACAACTCCTCCATAGTACCAAAACCTCCTGGCATGGCAATAAAACCATCAGACAAACTGATCATTCTCTGTTTCCGCTCATGCATGGTCTCTACTTCTATCAACTCTGTAAGATGGTGATGCACTATTTCATCTCGACCCAAAAATGTAGGCATGACACCAATCACTTTCCCTTGCCTTTCAAGAACAGCATTCGCTATAGCTCCCATCAAGCCTACTTGTGCTCCTCCATATACTAATGTGATATCTCTTTTTTGCAAAGCAGTACCTAAGTCTACTGCACTTTGCCTAAATGCATCATCTGTCCCAAAACTTGACCCACAATAAACAGCAATTGACTTCATATTTGGATATAATTAGATAGTGAAGATAGAATATACAGAAGGGCGCCAAATTTATCTATACGACAAATCAAAAAAATTAGACACTGATGCAAGATATAACCTAGCCTCTTTTATCTACATTTTATCAATTAATTTTTTCTGCACAATCTCTGGATCCTCTATTATCTTGTAAAAGGAATCTAGGTAGGCTACCATATCAGCTCTATTAGACTCATCCAAAAAACCAAATTGATTGCAAAGCTCAAAAAGAGAATCTTTATGCTGTGTAAACAATTGAATGGTGTTTGTCAAATCTAGATTTTTAGCACGATTTTGAAACAGTCTCTCTCTTACATGCTTAATCGGCAATTGTGGATGCGGCAATGCATAAGGAGCATTCACCAATCCAGAATAATCAAAATCATATGGCACAGGAATAGGGCTTCCCACCTCTTTTTGAAACAACTTAGTGTTATGTCGCTTTGACAGATTCCAGTCCGTATTACCTATCATATACTGAAACAAGGTGAACAACTTATACTGCTCTGCATGAATAGAACTCAACTTCAAGTTTGGATTATCGATATAATTCAGCTCCTCCCTAAAACAAAACTCTTTAATCGGCTCTATCAAAAAAGCGTGTTTTTGAAAAGAAGGAATCACGTTTTCACTATCTTCATATCTAATCATTGATAAGCCTGCATTAAGACTATTGGAGGTTAATTTATTAAACATTTTATACACCAAATACTCTTTCAGCAAAACAGTTTCACTGTCTTCATCTTCATTACAATGCGTAACTAACTTGTAGTGATCAAATTTATTTAAGCCAATTTTTTCAAGAGTGCCCTTTTTGAAATTTAATTTCAGTGGTGGAAAATCACAATATCGTTTTCTAGTCTCCCCTCTGCTACTAACTTTTAAATCTAGCGAAAAACAAACTTTATTATTATGACTACAGGCAAGTGATGCTTCTTGATACTCCTCAGTCGTTTTGGATTGCAATAGTTTATCTAGATCTGTAATCATCGTCATGGAATGCCCCATGTGATCTTCTAGCAAGGTAAAAATGCTATGATTTGAGGAGTCAACCACTAAGGAGTTTTTTTCAACTTTATCAGTAGTACAGCTGAATAAAATTAAAAAGGAAAAATGAATTACAAGCTTCATTTGATGGATCATTTCTAATTAGTATTTTCAAAATCAATAAGGGGCACTCTAAGATATAAATTAGCTAAGGAACTTAGAAGCAATCAATAGAACACTCTTGACATTAAGGGGTAAAAGGGTATCGATATCCCTAACTCATCGATTAAAATCAATTTTTCCTCCAATTTTGTTCAAAAAAATCTAATGAAGAGATTAATACCATTTGAAGTTTAAAATGGTATAATACATCTGTCCTAAAACCTGAATTTTGTAAAAAATCAACACTTATGCGATGGCTTTAATGCATATCTTGATAAAAAGACAAACCTATGCTAAGAAATTTACTCACCATTTTGTTTGTATCTGTTGTATTTCACTCCACTCTTGAGGCGCAGCATATAAAACAGGCAGTCAACATAGAAGGCCAAAATACGCTTACAGGTGTTTTGAGAGATTTACAACTTGATGAGCGTATCCCTTTCGGCAAAGTTGCCTTGTTCCAAGAAAAAAAATTGGTGCGTGGAGAAGACACCGATATGAGTGGCCAATACATTTTCAAAAATATTCCTCCTGGTCTATATCAAGTCAAAGCTTCTTTCTACGGATATGATTTTGTAGATATCTCCGAGGTTAAAATAGAAGGTAATATGGAGCATGTTGTGGATTTAGATTTGGAAGTAATAGATAAGCTACACGCTCCCATTGCTGTAGTTGCCGCTCCTACAAAATACATTGTTCAAGAAATTGTGTGTTATGGGATTGTACTTTCAAAAGAGATACCTCTCGAAGACGTATCAGAAGTTAACCTCGATAAAGTATCAACTAGATCAAAACCGGGTCCTTTTGAAAGGGCTCCTTTTAGTACCCCCATAGATTTGTTGCTATATCCCAATCCTTCTACCGGCATTATCAATATCCAGCTTGAATATGAGCAATTGCAAATACAACTCATAAATCCACTAGGACAAAATCTTGGTGCAATAGAATACAACGAAGTAGAAAAAAATAAAATACAAATTGATCTAAGTGTACTAGCTGCAGGGACTTATTTTTTGAATATAATCCATGATACGGGATCGCAGATTGAGAAAGTGGTCATTGTGCAACTATAGCGCAATTTCTAAACAAGGATAAACATAATATTATGAGAGTACAATATTTTATTTTGATGCTATGTCTGAGTACGACAGCGCTTAATAGCCAGATGCTCCTAGATATATACGCCACTAATCCATGTAAAAATTTTGAGCAGTCTGGATTTACGATAAGTGGGCAAATAGTAGATCTAGACTCAGGTGAGCCTATTATATTTGCCTCTGTTGCATTATACAATGCAGATGGAACACTCCTTACAGGAGTAGAGGCAGACTTAGATGGTAGATACTCTTTTAGCAATATCCCTAAAGGAGAATACGATATTGAACCATCATTTATTGGGTACCAAGCCACTAGATTGGCAGGTGTCCGTGTAGAAAAAGATCTTCATGACTTGGATATAGAACTTTATGAAGGAGAAATAAGCTGCGGACTAGAATGTATAACTTTCACATGTCCTCTCATCAGGCAAGATGAAACCACTTCAGGGAAAATAATTAGTGCTTATGACATTCGCCCTACCTACTCCCTAAGGACTGATCGCTGGTTCGCAAACAATAAAAAAAGGAAGAAGAGAAAGAAGGC
>JALZVN010000279.1 GCA_023299965.1 Saprospiraceae bacterium
TTGACAAAAAGTCAGACGTGCGAAAATTGATTTCAAGCCTATCTGTCGAAGGTGTTCAAAAGATTCGATTTGTCAATCCTACAGATTTTTGGCTAGAGAAAAGAATTCACGAGACTTCAAACAAGTTTGGTATTGAACTGGAAGAATTTGAGAATCCATTATTCATAAATGATCGACAAGAGTTAAAGCATTTTTTTAAATCAGAGAAAAAATCCTTTTTCCAGACGACTTTTTACAAGCAAGAACGAGTCAAAAGGCAAATACTTTTGGAAGGTAATGATCAACCACTAGGAGGGAAGTGGACTTACGATGTAGACAATAGAAAGAAATTTCCAAAGAAAAACCCTATTCCATCTCATTATGTTCCAGAGTTAGATACGCATTGGGAGGAAGCTGTTGATTATGTAGAAAATCATTTTGGAGGGAACCTTGGTGCATTATCAGACCAACCACTATTTCCACATACTCTAAAGGGAGCAAGAGACAGTTTAAAGCATTTTTTTGATTATAGATTTCATAATTTTGGAGCTTACGAAGACGCTATTGTTAAAGAGGTCTCTTATCTACATCACAGTGTTTTGACCCCAATGATGAACATAGGTTTACTGCCACCTTTAGAGGTGCTTGACGCAGCCTTAGAGTATGGGGCAAAATACGATGTGCCCTTAAACTCTTTGGAAGGGTTTGTCCGACAAATTATGGGTTGGAGAGAATTTATAAGAGGGATGTACGAGGTAAAAGGTGTTCAATCGAGAACACGAAATTATTGGAATTTCAAACGAAAGATACCAGGTTCTTTTTACGATGGAAGTACCGGAATAGAACCAATAGACACAACAATTAAGAAAATATTGAAGACGGGTTATTGTCATCATATTGAGCGATTAATGATTTTAGGAAATTTTATGCTTCTTTGTGAATTTGATCCTGATGAAGTATATCGCTGGTTTATGGAGCTGTTTATAGATGCCTATGACTGGGTGATGGTTCCTAATGTATATGGCATGAGTCAATTCGCAGATGGTGGTTTGTTTGCAACAAAACCATATATCAGTGGTTCAAACTATATTTTCAAAATGAGCAATTATAAAAAAGAGCCTTGGCATAAAATATGGGACGGGCTGTTCTGGCGATTTATGGATGTACATCGAGATTTCTTTTTGAGTAACCCAAGGCTAGGAATGCTGGTGAAAATGTATGATAAGATGGATCCAGAAAAACAAAAAGCACATCACACTAATGCAGACTCGTTTTTAGAGAAACTATGATTATCAAATTTTTCTAGCTCTAGTCATTTCTCTTTTACCTGGAGGACCAGGCAAAGGCTCTATTGAAAACCCGACAGCCTTAAGGTTTCTCTTAAATTGCCCTTGAGCGCAGTAGGTTGCTAAAACGCCATCTGAATTTAGTAAATCATACATCTTGGATAAAAGACCAGTTTCCCAAAGATCTGGTTGTACGGAAGGGGCAAACGCATCAAAGTAGATTATATCAAACTTATGATCAGTCTTGAAGTTTTCAAAAGTATTGAGTTGCTTTTTGAAGTCAAATGTATCATTTAATTTATGTTTGATGTCCCAATCTAGTTCGTGCAGCTGTAAAAAAATACTTTGATCAATGGAAAGTTGAGTAGAATAATTAAACTGCTTAGCGACTTCTATAGAGATAGGGTGCGCTTCAATAGCTTCATAATAGATCTGCGTCTCACTATCTTGCAAATGCAGCAAGGTCATTAAAGCATTCAGACCTGTGCCGAATCCGATGTCTAAGATACCAATAATATCCTGAGACATCTTGGGTTTTAAGCCAGCATCTATGAAGACTGTATTGGTCTCTACGATGGCACCATGCCTAGAGTGGTATGGAACCTTATATATATTGGAATATATGGAGTGGGAGCCATCCTCCGTAAGGAATAGCTCAGATGGAGTCATTTTAGAATAAGATTGATAAAACTGAAGTTAAAGCTGTTGTAGCCGTTTCAATTGTGTCCATATCTATTGAAAAGTTACTTGGACATCCTACGCCTCTGTTGCAAGAAGATAATGTACCCATTAGAACTGCTCCTAGGATGAATAACTGATTTTTACTCTTTCTCATAATAAAGTTTATTTTTATAACGGTCAAACGTTAATTAGTTACAATTTATTTTTGAATTACTCTTAAATAACTCAAATACCATGCAAAAGTTTTATTTGAGCAATTTGCTCTGATTTTAAACTTAAATGGAGGGTATTATACCGCATTTTCGACACCTAAAAGTTTATTTTTTTGCACTAAATGCAAAAATGCCAAGAATTTCAGACTTATTGTCAATTCTTTCGTAATAGATATAATTAAAAGTTCCCATATCCGTATATTTGGACCTTAATACACAATAAATCAATCAATGAGTAGAGAAATACAATTACGCGACGCTATTAGAGAAGCAATGTCTGAGGAAATGAGACGTGATGAAAGCGTTTTCCTAATGGGTGAAGAAGTGGCAGAATATAATGGTGCTTACAAGGTAAGTAAGGGCATGTTAGACGAGTTTGGTGAAAGACGGGTCATCGATACACCAATTGCTGAGCTAGGTTTTACGGGGATTGGCGTAGGAGCTGCTATGAATGGCCTAAGACCTATCGTAGAATTCATGACTTGGAATTTTGCCGTATTGGCCTTTGATCAAATTGTAAATAACGCTGCTAAGACTTTATCTCAGTCGGCGGGTGATTTCTCTTGTCCTATCGTATTTAGAGGGCCATCTGGATCTGCAGGCCAGTTGGCTCAGCAACATTCACAGACTTTTGAGTCTTGGTTAGCAAACTGTCCAGGCTTAAAGGTGATTTCATGTATAGATCCTTATGATACAAAAGGACTTATGAAGTCGGCTATTAGAGACAACGATCCTATTTGCTTTATGGAATCCGAGAGTAGCTATGGATTTACAGGGATTGTTCCAGAAGAAGAATATTTGATACCAATCGGAAAGGCTGCTGTAAGAAGAGAAGGAACAGATGTAACCTTAGTTTCTTTTAACAAGATGATGATAGAGGTAAATGCTGCAGCTGATGAATTAGCTAAAGAAGGTATTTCTGCGGAAGTAATTGACCTAAGAACTATACGTCCTTTGGATCACCAAACTATTGTTGAAAGTGTGAAGAAGACAAACCGCATAGTTGTCGTAGATGAGTCTTGGCCTTTTGCTGGAGTTTCTGCGGAGATCGCTTATGAAGTTCAAAAATATGCATTTGACTATTTAGATGCGCCTGTAGTAAGAGTTAATTCTGCTGATGTATCATTGCCTTATGCACCTACTTTGGTATCTGAATACTTACCTAATCCAAGAAAAATAATACAAGCTGTAAAGTCTGTAATGTACCAAAAGGCTTAAGTCGATTAAGCCTTTTTGATGGAGTCAATCGTAGCGGTATTGTTTCTTAGTAAATGATCCGCTATGACAATGGCTGCCATAGCATCGACTATAGGGACAGCTCTTGGTAAAACGCACGGGTCGTGTCTCCCTTTACCTTCTACAGTTGTTGGATTGCCATCTATGTCTACGCTTTCTTGTTCGTTAATTATAGTAGCGACTGGTTTAAAGGCTGCTTTAAAGTAGATATCCATTCCATTGCTGATGCCACCTTGAATACCACCGCTGTTGTTAGTAATTGTTGTGATTTTTCCTTCCTCATTGGTAAACACATCATTATGTTCGGAGCCTTTCATTTTAGTGCCTTCGAATCCACTCCCGTATTCAAAGCCTTTGCAAGCATTGATACTTAGTATAGCTTTACCTAGGTCAGCATGTAGCTTGTCGAAGACGGGTTCTCCAAGTCCGATTGGACAACCTTTTATCACACATTTTATACTACCTCCTATTGTATCTCCTTGAGATTTTATTTCTTTTATCAGTTGCTCCATGTCAATGGCAATCTCAGGATCAGCACATCTAACAGGATTACCTTCAATCGTAGTGAAATCTAGGGTACGGTAGTCTTCATTGACTGAGATGTTTCCTACAGAATGAACATAAGACTGGACAGATACACCAAAATAGGTTAACAATTGCTGAGCAATTGCCCCTGCAGCTACTCTTGCTGCGGTCTCTCTAGCGGAGGATCTACCTCCTCCTCGAAAATCTCTATGACCGTATTTTTGCTGATAGGTAAAGTCAGCGTGAGAAGGTCTAAACTTATCTGCAATATGGCTGTAATCTTTTGACTTAGCATCTTTGTTTTTGATTAATATAAACAATGGTGTGCCAGTGGTTTTGCCATTGAATAGTCCGGACATCACCTCCGCAATGTCTGATTCTTTTCGCTGAGTAACTATGTTAGATTGACCAGGTCTTCTTCTATCCATTTGTGTTTGGATAAAATCTATATCTATGGATAGTCCTGCTGGAAGACCATCTACTACAACACCAATGGCGAGCCCATGAGACTCGCCAAATGACGTGATTTTAAAATTTTGTCCGAATGTATTTCCCGGCATAGTTTAGTAAAGGTTTGGCACTAAGGTAATAAATCCCAACCAAATCCTCTTCCTGTCGACGCATTGTAAGAAATTGCTCTTACAAGTCCGAACTTTTCTGAGTAGAGATGAGTTGTGCCAGGTCCTCCTAACTTCACATCTCTATTGTCAATCAATACATCCAGCTCGTCAAATTCTAGATTCAACTGCCTGTAGTTTTCGGTATATCCATTTAGGATTCCCGAGAATAGAGCTTGGTTTGTAGACCAGCCCTTTATCTTTATTTCCATTTGATTCATAGCCATAAGCTCATAAGTGCCATTTGACTCTGAAGTAATTTGGAACAATCTTGTCATTAGTCGATCTTGCTTGGTAGTTAGTTTTAATTCGCCGCCATCATTTTGCAGGTAATATACCATTACTGCATCGGGAAATGCTACATTAGCAGCACTTGATAGCGAAGCAGAACCAGCTGCAAGATATTCTCTTACTAGCCACCCGTTTTCATCTTGGTCGAATACCTCTAATATCAAGGTGTCAGTAAGATAAGTGTAATCAGATGCAGTAGAATTTTCGTAGTTTTCTCCAATAAAGAAAACATATTCACTTTGTTGTCCAATTGCTAAATTGTCAAATTGGATTCGATCATTGAAAGTTTCACTTTCAATAATTAAAATAGGTTCATCTTTACTGCACGAATTGAATACAAAAAAGGCAACAAAAACATTAATTAATTGTAGTAGTCTCATAACTCAATTTGGAAGATTAATAATTGGGGAGTTTTTATCTTTATGAGGGGATTATTGTCTATATAATCTTGGGAGATAAAAAGAGGGTAGTATAGTTTGTAGTAAAAACTACAATGGGGAGAATTAAAATTGTCAAATTTTATTCGAGGGGTAATCTTGGGAGATCGGGAGAAATTTAAAAAGGGAGATGTGGGGAAAACTTATTGTGTGGGTGGTAGTTGTTTGATGATGTAAAGATTGGAAATCATTACCTTGCCTTTTTTTAGAATTATTAACAGTTGTGACGTATGAATTTAGGGGAAGCAGATACTCTAGAAGTCTTAGAATTCAATAAAATACTGGAAATAACAGCGAAAGACTGTTATGGAAAACCTGGTAAGGATCTGATTTGTGACTCAAAACCTGAGCTCAAATATGTGATAATTAATCAGCTTTTAGATCAGGTTTTCGAGTTTAAAAATATTCTTGAAGGTGCAAAAGATTTCCCTCTTGGATCATATAGTGATGTAAGTCAGGAGCTTTCATATCTAGATATTATTGATTATGTTCCGGAAAGTGCCCAGATCATGGCGCTAAATAATATTATGAATCTTTTTCAGCATAAGAAGAAGTTTTTTGCAAAGTCAGAGCAAACACTCTTCCCTAATATATATAAGCTGGTTGATTTACCTATAGATTTCTCAGAACCATTGCTTCACGTAAACAAAGTGTTAGATGAAAAAGGGGAAGTAAAATCAAATGCCTCTAAAGCATTAGTGAGAATAAGAGCCACTAAAGGAGCAAAGACAAAACAGATAGACAAACTATTTGGCTCCATAATAAATAACCTGTCGAATAAAGGATTGCTGACCGATAATAAAGAATCTTATAGAAATGGTAGGCGAGTACTCAGCGTCCCAGCTGAACACAAGCGCCAGATCAGAGGTATTATACACGATGAGTCAGCTACGGGAAAGACTGCGTTTATAGAGCCTGAAGGAATCATAGATCTCAATAACGATATTTTTGATCTTGATATGGAGGAGCGCAAGGAAATAGTAAAGATTCTCCTTGGCTTATGCAATGTGATCAGACCGTATAGTGAAGATATCGCCATTGCTTCAGGAATAGTAGCTCAAGTAGATGCTATTCAAGCTAAAGCTAAATTGGCTGTTAGAATAGAGGCCCACAAGCCTAGATTGAGAAAAGAACCGAAGTATAACTGGAAGAATGCAGTCCATCCACTTTTACTTATTAAGAATAAAGCACTAGATAGAGACACCATTCCATTCGATCTAGAACTTATCGGTAAAAATAGAATACTCTTATTAAGTGGACCCAATGCGGGGGGGAAATCTATTTGTATGAAAACTGTAGGACTCCTACAAATCATGCTACAAAGTGGATTCTTGGTTACTATGGATGAGAATTCGGAGATGGGCATTTTTGAGGATATCTTTACAGATATAGGAGATCAGCAATCGCTAGAAGATGATTTGAGTACTTATAGTAGTAGGCTTCAAAACATGAAAAAATTGCTAGCTGGGGCAACAGACAAATCTTTAGTCTTGATTGATGAGTTTGGCTCGGGTACAGATCCTAAATTAGGAGGCGCGATTGCAGAAGCTATCCTTAGAGAGTTGAATTTTAGGAAGATCTATGCGGTGATTACTACACATTATTCCAACTTGAAGATATTTGCATTTAAAACCAAAGGCATAGTCAATGGAGCGATGCTCTTTGATAAAGAGAGTCTTAGTCCGTCTTACATAATGAAAATCGGTCGACCAGGCAGTTCATTTGCATATGAGATTGCGTCTAAGGTGGGTCTTGACGAAAAGGTGCTAAAGTACGCCAAGTTCAAAACAGGTAAGAATGCAAAAGCAATTGAAGATCTGCTCATAGAGCTCCAGAGTGATAAGAAACGCCTAGAAGATCAGCTGCAGGAAATGAAAGATCGCGAAGTGAAATTGCAGAAGCTGATCAAGAACTATGAGGTGATGAATAATGATCTCAATATCAAACGCAAGCGACTCAAGCTTGATTCCAAGCAATTGGAGCTGCAGCGAACGCAGAGAGATTCTCAAGAAATAGATAAACTGATCAAAGAATTAAAAAGTAAAAAGAATACCGATACCGTTAAAGAAGCTAAACAAATTAAGAAAAAAGAGAACACTAAGAAGAAGGAACTCAATGACCAAGTAAAGGCCCTCCAAAGAGAAATCTATTCTGAAAATACAGAAGGAGGTAAAAAAATCAAAGAAGGCGATTATGTCAAGCTGATAAGTGGTGGAGCAGCTGGAAAAGTAGAACGCATCAACAAGAAAAAAGCTATTGTGATGATGGGTATAATGAAGATGACCGTTGATCTAGATGAGCTTATACCAGCCAACGAACCAATTCCAATCAATAAAAGAAAATCTGTAAATACAGACTCCGTGCAATCGTCAGCTACTTTTGAAACCAAGATTGATATACGTGGACTTCGACGAGATGAAGCCCTCAGAACTTTGGAGGCCTTTCTAGATAAAGCCATAATTAATAATATAGATATTTGTGAAATTATTCATGGTAAAGGCAATGGCATACTGAAAAAGTCAGTTCTAAAAAAGATACGTGAATATAAAGACGTAAAAGAATTCTTTCATCCACCTCAAGAGGCTGGAGGAGATGGAGTCACTATTGTAAATTTTTAGAACACCTTAAATATGCATTTAGTCAGAACGAGTCGATTTGTTGTAGAACCTGCAAACCTCTTATGCTATATTGGATTTGCAATTTCACTCACATTATTCCTGTTCTATATAGATGAGGGGTACTATAGTTTTAGTTGGATGTCCGAACCT
>JALZVN010000280.1 GCA_023299965.1 Saprospiraceae bacterium
GATTTTATGGTTTCTGTAGACGAGGTTGAAAAACAAACAGGCTTGGACTTTTTTAATGGGATGCTTGGGCAAAAAGAAGAAGAGAGACTAGAGTCTTACATAGATAAGAAAGCCTGGGATGTCAATGATAATAGATATAGATTGAGGAGGGAAAAGTGGAACTTTAATTAATCAAAACGTCTATAGATAGTGACTTATCCTAGAATATATGTCCAAAAAATAAATACAAATATTAATAACGAGACCATCTAAATAAATATCAATAATGTCAAAAGAAAAATTTATATCCGAAGTAGCAGAAGGCTATAGCTTTGAGGGCCCATATTTTACGCTTGGAGGCGCGGTATTAGATGGTGAATGCCAAACTAATAGTTTGGTCAATTTGCCATTGAGAACTATGAACCGTCACGGTTTGATAGCGGGTGCGACGGGATCTGGAAAGACTAAAACACTGCAGATCATAGCAGAGCAGTTATCTAATCAAGGAGTTCCTGTATTGTTGATGGATATCAAAGGAGATTTGAGTGGGATAGCGGCTGCCAGTGAAGGGCATGCAAAAATAGACGAGCGACATGAAAAAATAGGAATTCCATTTGAAGCTGGTAATAGTCCAGTAGAATTTCTTTCCCTTTCGGGTGAGAAAGGAGCGAGATTAAGAGCTACTGTATCGGAGTTTGGTCCGGTTTTGTTTTCTAAAATATTAGACCTGAATGATACTCAATCCGGTATAGTATCAGTGATCTTTAAATATTGTGACGATAAGAAGTTGCCTTTATTAGATCTAAAGGATATCAAGGAAACGTTGAAGTTTGTAATGGATGCAGGGAAGGATGATTTTGAGGAGGACTACGGTAAGATCTCTTCTGCTTCTGTAGGTACGATTACAAGAAAGATCATTGAACTAGAACAGCAGGGTGCGGATAAGTTTTTTGGAGAAACATCATTTGAGATTGAAGATCTGATCAGACAAGATGAGGATGGAAAAGGAATGGTATCCGTAGTAAGACTTACTGATATTCAAGATAAGCCTAAGTTGTTTTCAACATTTATGCTGCAAATGCTAGCAGAGATATATGCAACACTACCAGAACAAGGAGATGCCGATAAGCCAAGATTAGTAATGTTTATAGATGAGGCTCACCTAGTTTTTAATGAAGCATCTGATGCATTGAGAGATCAGTTGGAGGCTATCGTGAAGCTGATACGTTCTAAAGGGGTAGGGTTGTTTTTTGTAACTCAAAATCCAGATGACATTCCGGACGAGGTACTTGGGCAATTAGGGATGAAAGTGCAGCATGCTTTGAGGGCATTTACCGCAAAGGATAGAAAGGCAATCAAACTAGCAGCGCAGAATTATCCGATCAGTGACTACTACGAAACAGAGGAGCTTTTGACCTCTCTTGGGATAGGAGAGGCATTGGTAACGGTATTGAATGAAAAGGGGATACCTACACCGCTTGTTCACTGTCTGTTGAGAGCACCGCAATCAAGAATGGATGTACTGACCAAGGCAGAAATCAATGCCATACTAGACGCATCCGATATCATTGAGAAGTACAATAAAGATATAGATCGTGAAAGTGCTTATGAAGTACTCAAAGGGAAGATCGAAATAGCTCAAAAAGAGGAAAATCAGGCAGAATTAGAGAAAGAAAGAGCTAAAGCAGAGAAGTCTACAAAGAAGTCTTCTAGCAGACGCCAAAGTACGTTTGCTAAGGTGGCTAGTCAGATAGGAAGGACTGCCACAAAGGAGTTGACAAGAGGTTTATTAGGTGCTTTAGGCATAAAAACAACTAAAAGTAGAAGCTCTAGCAGTTGGTTTTAACATTTTGAAAGGGAAATATTAGGGTTTTGTCAACAAAAATGATGTTTTCACATTCGTCTTAAGATTAAATATTATTTTTGTGTTAACGAACGTTTACTTAATGATTAGATTAAAACAATTAAAAAAGATGAAAAAGACATTATTAAGTCTAGTAGCGATATTCGCTCTTACTTTCAACTTCTACGCGCAAGTAGAGCCTGGAAAAGCCGTTAAAAAAGCTATATCTGCTCATAATGCATATAGTGGCAATCCAGATCTGAATGCAGATAAGCTAAATGAAGCTTTGGATATGATTACTGTAGCGATGGAAAGTGATGAGACAAATACGTCGTACAAAACTTGGAAGACCGCTGGTGAAATCTTCAATGACATTTCTGTTCGCGATTATAATAATGCGGTTTTGACTCAGACAAATGATTTAGAAGATCCTAGTGCGGTCTTGAGCTCTTATACTGCATATAAAAATGCACTAAAATTTGCTGAGAAAAAATTTGAGACCAAAGAGTCCATCAAAGCGCTGCAGAGTGTAGCTAATCAACTTAATAATGTAGGTCAATTGCTTATACCTGCTGGAGATTACGAAAATGGCTACCAAGTGCTGAAGGCAATGGATGATGTGAAGAAAATTCAGACAGATAACGGGGTGCAGATAACACTTGCTGATCCAAAAAAGCATCAAGATCATAAATATCTGACCGCTTACTGTGCAATGCAAATTAAGAAGCTGGATGAAGCGAAAAGTTTATTTGCTGAGTTGAGAGAATTGAATTATGATGAGCCTCGTATCTATGCTTATGGGTATAATATATCTAACGAAATGGATGGAGAAGGTGATTTTTCAATCCTTGAAGATGGCTTGAAAAAATATCCAGATTCTCAAGAAATTCTTTTCGCACAAATCAACTATTTGATCAATGCAAAGAAGTACGACGTACTTACAGACAAATTGAAGCAAGCTATAGCTGCGGCGCCAGATAATCCTACAGTTTATTCTGCATTAGGAAACGTTTATATGAGCTTACATCAAGAGGCATTTGCAAAAGGAGATGCTAAATCAGCAGAATACTTTGATGAATCTAAGTCATATTATGAGCAAGCAAATGCTATTGATCCAAATTTATTTGATGTTCAGTACTCTTTAGGATCGCTTTACTTTAATAAGGCTGCTGAGGTGACAAAGAAGATGGGAGATTTGCCAATTAGTGAAGCTAAGAAGTATGATATGCTGAAAGCGGAGTCTGAAGGTCTATTCAATACCGCACTTCCTTATTTCAAGCAAGCAGAGAAGTTGAATGCAAATGATATTAATACTTTGATCGCATTAAAGGAAATTTTCGCTAGAACGAATGACTTTGAAACTTCAGGAGAATTCAAGAAGAGACTTGAAACTGTCCAGGCAGGTGGTACAAATGATTCTTCTTTCTTTAAGTAACAGAGGACCACTCTAAAAATATAGATATAATACATATCTTGAAGCGCATCTGAATCTATTCGGATGCGCTTTTTTTATTTTCTGTAGCAGTTTAAAATAGAATACAGCTTGCAAACCATCATACACAGTATCAATTCACTTACTAGAAAAGTAGGCATATTTGCGTCTTGGTTTTCTGGTCTTTTGGTAATTGTGGTTTTATATGATATACTCATGCGCTACTTTTTTAAGCAGTCCACACCTTGGATCATGGAATTAGAATGGCATCTGTTTTCTATTCTTTTTCTTCTTGGTGCTGCATTTACTTTTCAAATAGATAGACATGTGCGGGTAGATTTGTTTTATAGTCAAATGTCAAAGAGTGAAAGGGCGCGAATCAATTTATTTGGTAATTTACTTTTTCTCCTTCCTTGGTGTCTTTTTATTATTAAATATGCATTTGCGTATGCATGGTCATCGTATGAAATAGGAGAGAGCTCCCCTGATCCAGGAGGACTGCCGTATCGATTTATCATCAAGTTTTGTATTGTGATAGGATTCATCTTGCTTGCTTTACAAGCCATAAGCAATTGCTTAGAATCTTGGCAGATAATTAGCGCAGAAAAAGAACAAAACGATTGATGGAGATTTTAGCACTTATATTATTCATCAGTATTTTACTACTTATATTATATGGATATCCAGTGTCCTTTACGCTGGGTGGCGTTTCCCTTATCTATCTACTTTTATTTGTAGATTCAGTATACTATCCGGCTCTTCCCCAAAGAATAATGGGCACTATGAGCAATTATGTTTTACTAGCGGTTCCACTCTTTATATTTATGGGTATCATGCTAGAAAAATCAGGTCTAGCTGAATCTATGTTAGATACTATGGGGCTCTTGCTGGGCAAGGTCAAGGGTGGCTTAGCTGTATCGGTTATCTTAGTCGGTGCACTTTTAGCGGCTTCCACAGGGATAGTGGGGGCTACTGTGATTACTATGGGTTTGATAAGTTTACCAACTATGTTACGCAGAGGATATGCTCCAACTTTGGCGACCGGGACGATAGCTGCTTCAGGGACGTTAGGTCAGATTATTCCCCCATCCATCGTTTTAGTACTGTTGGGTTCCGTGCTCAATGTATCAGTCGGACAGTTGTTTAGAGCGGCCTTTATTCCGGGTTTATTGTTAGTCCTTTGCTATATTGCCTATGTCTTGATCATCGCTCAGATCAAGCCTGAGATGGCGCCTCCCGTACCAGATGCGGAGTTGAAGGCATTTTGGCAAGGAGGAGTATTCAAAAAAATATTGATAGCATTTGTAATGCCTCTTTTGTTGATCGTACTAGTATTGGGGAGTATATTTTTTGGTATTGCCTCCCCGACGGAGGCTGCAGCAGTAGGTGCCTTTGGGGCGACTTTGCTCACCTTTACTCAAAACAAACTATCATGGATTATTTGCAAAAAAGTAATGGAAGAAACCACTCATTTAACCTGTATGGTTTTTCTGATCTTGTTAGGAGCGACAACCTTCTCTTTTGTTTTTCGCCAATTAGGTGGAGACCACTTCTTGGTGGAGCTTATTACGCAATCTAATCTTTCTGCTACAGCTTTCCTGCTGCTTGTGATGCTAATTATATTTGTGGCAGGATTCTTTATTGACTTTATCGAAATCATATTTATCATAGTTCCCGTAGTCGCTCCGATCTTTATAGCGTATGATATAAACCTGATATGGATAGGCGTATTGATCGCTATGAACTTACAAACATCTTTTTTAACTCCCCCATTCGGCTTTTCATTATTCTATCTAAAAGGAGTCGCTCCACCGGAGGTGACTACAAATCATCTGTACAAAGGCATATTTCCTTTTGTCTTGATTCAAATCGTTTTTTTATTGACGATAATTTTCTTCCCTGGAGTTATAGGATTGTAATTTTTTGGGCGTGTCACTGACCTCCACCGAAAAGGTGTCGCTCACTGTCAGGCTCTGCATGGGTACGCTATCGCTTCCGTACTTGCCTTCCGAAAAGGGAAGGCAAGCACCTCCTTACTCATCTCTACCTTGCGCTTCGCTCCAGTCGAGCTGACTCGGAGCCCTTCCGATCCTTCACGCATAAGTTTACTATTTTAGCTCAAAATTATTTAAGAAGTTTTCGAGTTCTTTAATACTTGCTTCATCATTTACTTCACCAATTCCCTGGAATGCAAAAGTTGATTTGTCACTGCCAAAAACAAAAATATATATTAAGTCCATTGCTAATTTCCCATCGCTTGATAAGAGAATTCTATGTCCCTCAATATCATTGATGGTCACTGGGTCACTTTGAAAGATCTTTACATCAGGAGTTTTTTCTTGAAATTTGCTGACTAAAGTATTGGCTAGATCTTCCTTCGAACCGAATCCAAGTATGGCAGCTGGTAATTGAGTGATTAAGACAGAATTTTTATTGTGGTTGTTTTCGAAGCCGAAGATGCCAGCGGTATAATGCACGAATTTCCAGTCCTTTTGATTTTTATTTAGTTTGAAGTTGGCATGCTTGTCGAGGGCAGATTCATTGTCCTGAGTGTACTCGAGTGTATTCAATACGTTTTTAATATCAGTCTCATTTATGATAGCAAAAGAATCTACTGCTATGACATTGGCTAAAGCACAAAAACTATTATCGCCAAAGAATACTTGGTATATGCTGGGCCTCGTATCTAGAGTGATAAACTGTGCGCCGTATTTTCCTAGTTTACCAGTAACATGGTTTTTTACAAGGATACCTTTTTCAGCATAGGATTCTTCGATATTTGCAAAGTCTTCTTTTTGAGAGTCGTAATCTACACCCGTCATTTCAATAAAAGATATGCCGTATTCTGAATTAAACATTGTAGCATCATTCTCATCAATTTCATATCCGTTTGTCAAGTCTATTGTTAAATTAGTGGTTGGTATCTGCACTTTTTCTTGAGCAACTAGATTTGATATACTTACGATATAGACTAGGACAATTTTAATAATAATTCTCATTGATATGTGATTTCTAGTTTTTAAAAATGCTTTTTATTTTTTGGTAGATTGGTACAAAAGAAAGCCAACTATCAGAAAATTGCTAACGATAAATAGTATGGTGAAATTGGACGATAAGCCATCTTGATATCCCAGCGAAGTTTGAATAGTGGAGTAGGTAATGTAGGTAAATACTATAGCAATTTGTGCATTGATAAATCTAGTGACCTTTGTAGCTATGGTATATAATCGCTCTGCGTTCTCTTCCGTTACCTTTTGGGGGAAATTGAAAATATGCGGATACTTATTGAGCCAATGTATACCGAGATATAATATTAGACCCAAGATAGGTAGCATCCATATAATTCCTTTACCACTAAATCCATCTGCTTTTCCATTCGCACCGTAGTGACTAGGAATTACATCTGGCAGTTGATCATAGTAGTATACAGGTAGTATGATCAAAGTAAGCAAGCCCAATATTCCAATACCTTGAATTAAATAGTCAATTGGGTCTAGATGGATTTTTATCTTAGGACGTTGTCTCACTTTTTTAAATATTTATACCACTGTAGTACATGCGTTCAGAAACCTCTGACCATGGATCAATGCGACTTCTAAATGCTTTGTAGCTATCGTATATTTTTTTACTGATGGCATCTTTATTGGCGATGACTTCTATTTCTTTTGCAGCAGCTTCTCGCAGGGATTGTAGAACTTCTGGAGGGAAGTTTCGAATTTCTACGGCTGTCTCTTTTTTGATTTTTTCTAAAAATAAAGCATTCTGATATTCAAGTGTGTAGAGTAACCAGTCGTTTACGCGCATACATGCTGAGCGAACAATTTCTTGAAGATCGCTAGGTAATGCTTCATACTTTTCTTTATTGACAGTAAACTCTAGTTGCGTTCCTGTTTCATGCCATCCAGGGAAGTAGTAATATTTTGCAATTTCATGAAAACCCATTTTGTAATCATGAAAAGGACCCATCCATTCTGTGGCGTCGATGACACCTCTTTCTAGACTGGTATATAGTTCTCCTCCTGAGATCAAAACAGGGGAGGCGCCAATCTTACTAAGTACTTTGCCGCCTAATCCTGGCATCCTCATCTTGAGTCCTTTAAAATCTGCTATGGTGTTTATTTCTTGATTAAACCATCCCCCCATTTGCACACCTGAGTTTCCTCCTGGAAATGGTATTAGATTGAATGGCGCATATAACTCTTCCCATAGCTTTAACCCATCCCCACCAATCAGCCAAGAGTTAAATTGCTGGGCGTTCATACCAAAGGGTACGGAGGCAAAAAATTGAGCGGCACTGGTTTTTCCTGCCCAATAGTAAGCCGCTCCGTGACTCATTTCTGCTGATCCGTTGCGCACAGCGTCAAAACATTCTAGCGCAGGTACAAGTTCGCCTCCTCCAAATACTTGAACCTTTAACCGACCGGCGGACATTGCATCCACCCATTGAGAAAAAAGGGTACAGGCTTCTCCAAGGATTGGAAAGTTTGGTGGCCAGGTTGTTACTAATTTCCATTCATAGGTCTTGCCAGAAACACTAGTAGAAGAGGTGCCTTTAGGTTCATTAGATTGGGTATTACCCATTAGCAACTTTAAAGAAGCAGGAAGTGCCACCATTCCAAGTCCTAAGCCCTGTAAAAAGCGAAGTCGACTTCTTTTTTTATCTATAGTCATGCGGTGTTCTTTATTCTGCTTGAAGTTAGTAATAAAATTGAATAGCACAGAACACATTCTCTAGCCAAAAATATTTATTAGAGAATAGGCGAATGTTCTAGCTCAACTTAATTAACTTTACTTGAATACAATTTGCCTAAACAATAGGGCATTGATAATGTTATTTGTAGGCAAAGAAATCTATCAATTATGAAAAAAGCCAAGAATTTAGGTGAGTTAAAGAAAAGTGGATATGTATCTCGATCCATCAAAGAAGAATTGAGAGAAAACCTGATTACGAAGCTAAAGAAAAAGGAAACGGTTTTTAGTGGAATTTTAGGTTTTGAGGATACGGTAATCCCTGATTTAGAACGCGCTATACTTTCACGTCATAATATTTTATTGCTTGGGTTGAGAGGGCAAGCTAAAACCAGACTTGCTAGACTCTTAATAACCCTATTGGACGAATATATGCCAGTGGTAGCCGGTTCTGAGCTAAATGATGATCCATTGCAGCCAATGTCTATTTTTGCGCATAATCTTATCGAAGAGAAGGGAGATGATACGCCAATAGAATGGGTACATAGAGACGATCGATACGTAGAAAAATTAGCAACTCCTGATGTGAGTATTGCAGATTTAGTAGGGGATGTAGATCCTATCAAAGCAGCTACTTTAAAGCTTCCATACAGTGATCAACGGGTTATTCACTTTGGATTGATTCCACGTTCACATAGATCAATTTTTGTTATTAATGAGCTTCCAGATTTGCAGGCACGTATACAGGTTTCCTTGTTCAATATATTACAAGAAGGAGATATGCAAATCCGTGGATTCAAATTGAGAATGCCCCTGGATATACAGTTTATTTTCACTGCTAATCCAGAAGATTATACCAATAGAGGTAGCATTATTACGCCATTAAAGGATAGGATAGAAAGTCAAATATTGACGCATTACCCGCGTACACTGGAGATTTCTAGAAAGATTACGGAGCAGGAAGCCAAGTTGACTGAGGGTCAGAAAGATCAGATAGCTGTTTCAGATCTTTGTGCTGACTTGTTAGAGCAAATCAGTTTCGCAGCACGCGAAAGCGAATTGATAGATGAAAAGAGTGGGGTTTCGGCAAGATTAAGTATCGCTGGATATGAAAACTTAGTAAGTGCTGCGGAGAGAAGGTTGATCATCAATTCAGAGAAAAAGACGTATACTCGTCTGGGTGATTTCTGGGGCGTTATTCCAGCTATTACAGGTAAGGTCGAATTGGTGTACGAAGGAGAGCAAGCAGGACCATACATGGTGGCCGTAAATCTAATGGGGACAGCCATTAAAAATGAGTTTTTAAATCTTTTTCCTCATCCAGATAAGCAAAAAAAGGGAGAGAAGGATGCCTATGGTGTTGTACGAGCATGGTTTGCTGGAGGAAATAATCTCGACCTATTGAGTGATGCTTCTAATCAGCAATACCAGAAAACACTGAAAAAAGTAGCAGGATTAGAAAATCTTGCGAAAACCTCAGGCGCTAAAGGAGATGAAATATATCCAATTATGGAATTGATTATCCATGGGCTTGTAGAATTTGAAGTTTTATCAAAAGAATACTTAGAAACAGGATTCTCTATCAGAGACGTTCTGGCAAATATGTTTGACTCAGACATGTTTGATGGGATGAGCAATTAATCCATTATTTCCTTATGATATTAGGTACTTTAAGAGCCTGATGCATACGCATCAGGCTCTTATGTATTAGTTGACAATGTAACTATCCACGCGTCTTTTCATTTCTCTTGCGTAAGTGTTTGATTTTCAATATCTAGGATATTGTGGATCAAACATTACTTAAATTGGATTGGTCTTCTAAGTGCTAATTATGACTTTGATAGCAAAATTCTCTTTTTCCCGGTTGATATTTAACCACTCAACCAAGATAAAATCGTACTTTTGCAGACTAAATCTTGTCAAATGTTAAGAGTATTATTTTTATCCCTCACTTTTATTTTGCTTTCTCAAAGTGTTTTTGCCCAAAAAGGTACAGTTAGAGGAAATGTATATGATAAGGATACAGGTGAACCTATCATATATGGTAACGTAATTTTGGAAGGGACAACCTACGGAAATAATACAGATTTGGATGGTTTTTTTAGTTTAAGTGGTATTCCGGCGGGAGACTATACTTTGATGGCAACCTACTTAGGATATGATACAGTACAAGTTCAAATTACCATTAAGGATGGAGGCTTGAGATATGAGCGTATCAATCTTACTGAGAGTAGTTTTGACCTTGGTATTGTCAACGTATCGGCTAAGAGAGAACAAGCACGATCTGATGTTCAAGTTTCAAAGCTTACAGTTACAGCAGCGCAAATCAAATCTTTACCTTCGACAGGGGGAGAAGCTGATATCGCTCAATATCTTTCAGTTTTACCAGGTATTGTATTTACGGGAGATCAAGGGGGGCAACTATATATTCGAGGGGGATCACCCGTACAGAATAAAATATTACTTGATGGGATGACCATTTACAATCCTTTTCACTCTATTGGATTTTTCTCTGTATTTGAGACGGAAACAATTAAGAACGTCGATGTATTGACAGGTGGATTTGATGCTGAATATGGAGGACGTATTTCTGCGGTAGTGGATATCACTACCAAGGAAGGAGATAAGAATAACTTTGGGGGGATCGTTTCTGCCAACCCATTCCAAGGAAAGGTATTGTTAGAAGGACCAATTAAAAAGTATAACCCTGAGACAGGTAGTTCAGCCTCTTTCTTATTTACGGGTAAGCATTCTTATATTGATCAAACCTCCTCTAGTCTGTACAGCTATGCTACAACAGATGCAACAGGTACCTTACCATTTAACTTCACAGATATATACGGTAAGCTATCACTATCAGGTGGTAATGGTAGTAAAGTAAGTATATTCGGTCTTAACTATAGAGATAGAGTAAACTTTCAAAATATTGCTGATTTAGATTGGACTTCTTCTGGGGGAGGAGTAAATTTCACTTTGATTCCTGCTGGTTCTAATTTGACCGTAGATGGTGTAGTTGCCTTTTCCAATTACGATGTTACCCTAGATGAAGGAGATGGTAGACCTCGTAGTTCTGGTATTGGGGGATTCAATGCAGGTTTGAACTTTACTTCTTTTGGTTCTAAATCACAAATCAAATATGGATTTGAGGTAAATGGATTCAATACGGATTTTAGATTTGTCAACTTTCTAGATGCTTCTATACAGCAAGAAAGTTTCACTACAGAGATCTCCACATACTTTAAGTATAAGATGAAGATTGGGAAGTTGATTATTGAGCCTAGTATTAGACTTCAATATTATGCTTCTTTACCGGAGCTATCTCCAGAACCAAGAATCGGTTTGAAGTATAACGCCAATGATAGATTAAGATTCAAGTTAGCGGGTGGACTTTACTCACAGAACTTGATCAGTACTGTAAATGAGACAGATGTAGTAAACTTATTCGTAGGGTTCTTATCTGGACCTGAAGAGTCAATTCTACAGCCAGGAGAGGAATTTGCAACAACTGATACCAAGCTTCAAACCTCTAGACATGCAGTAGTGGGAGTAGAGATCGACATCACGGATAAAATCGAGTTGAATGTCGAGCCTTATTTTAAAGATTTCACACAGATAGTAAATATCAATAGAAACAAATTAGAGTCTACAGATCCTGATTTTGCGGCAGAGACTGGAGAAGCTTACGGTATAGATTTCTTGTTGAATTACAACACTCCTGATTTGCTATTATGGTTTACTTATTCTTATGGATTCGTAAATCGTAATGACGGCTTTGAAGAATATCCAACTATTTTTGATAGAAGACATAACTTCAACTCTTTGGTAACCTATAAATTTGGTGAATCAAGATCTTGGGAAGCAAGTGCTAGATGGAACTTTGGTACTGGATTTCCTTTTACTTTGACGCAAGGTTTTTATAGCTTCTTCGATTTTCAAGATGGAATCACAACCGATATAGTTGAAGGTAATCCTGAAATCGGAACGCTTTTCTCTGCAGACCGAAATGATGGTAGATTACCTGATTATCATAGATTAGATTTGTCAGTAAAGAAGACTTTCACGTTCACAGATCGTGCAAGATTAGAGGCTACAGTAAGTGTTACAAATGCTTATGATAGAGACAATATCTTCTTTTTCGACAGAATAAGCTCTGAAAGAGTTGATCAATTACCAATTTTGCCAAGTGTAGGACTTGCTTTTCATTTCTAAAATCGTATATTTAGAGGGTAAAATAGATGGCTTATGTTTAAAAACTGTCTTTTTCTTATCCTTTTCATTGCTTGCTATAGTCCAATAGCTGAGGCTCAGTCTATATTCAATACCGAAAATTATAGAGGTTTAGACAGACCAATACAGCAAGATGTTACCTTGATTGGAGGTACTCTTAACAAAAGAGCTGCCATAACTACCCCTCCTGATGCAGATGTCAGACCAATGGCAGAATGGGAAGAAATAGGCGCTATTACCATCACATGGGAGCGGTATAAGGCAACCCTTTCAGAAATTGTTCGCCACGCTCAATTAGAGTGTAAGGTGTATATCAACTGCAAATCTGCAGATATTGTAAAAAGAGACTTAGCGCGCTACGAAGTTGAATACAATGAAAATGTCATTTTCTTAGAAAATCAAGAATTCAATAGCGTATGGATTAGAGACTATGGTCCTAATTCTGCTTATCTCAATGACGTAGACTCCTTAATACTGGTTGACTGGTTATATAATCGCCCAGCTAGACCAGAAGATGATGTCTTACCAGAGAATATCGCTGATCAAATCAACGTGCCCTTATTCCAAACCATAGAAGGAGATTTTGCTTTGACGGCCACTGGAGGAAACTTTATGTCCGATGGTATTGCCAACGGATTTTCATCTCGCTTGGTTGTTGATGAGAATCTAGACAAAACGGAGGTAGAGATTGATGAGATTATGCATGACTTTTTAGGCATAGAAAACTATGTAAAATTTGATAAATTGGCTTATGATGGAATTCATCATATTGACATGCACATGAAGCTTTTGGATGAAGAACGATTTATTTATGGAGAATATCCAGTAGGTAAGGCGGATCATGATGTGATAGAAGCCAATATTGAATACCTATTATCTACCCAATTGAATGCATTTGGTGAGCCATACGAAATTGTAAGAGTACCAATGCCACCAGATTTTGAGCGATATTTTCCAGGTGACGTGGATGAAGGAACCTTTAGAACTTATACTAATGCATTATTTATCAATAAGACTATTCTTGTGCCTACGTATGAGATAGCATTTGATTCCACGGCGCTACGTATTTGGAATGAAACCATGCCAGGATACAATATAGTGGGCATTGATTGTAATGAGCTGATCGACTTTTTTGGAGCGATTCATTGCGTGACTAAAGAAATAGG